>JAHJOS010000652.1 GCA_018820005.1 Alphaproteobacteria bacterium
CCACATCGTCGGGCGTCGCGATGCGCCCCAGCGGCGTCTGCGCGATCAGCATGTCCTTGACCGCCTCGCGCGTTCCCCGGCTGGCATCTGTCGGATAGACCAGCCCCGGCGCGACGCAGTTCACCCGCACATTGGACTTGCCCCATTCGACGGCGAAGCACTTGGTCATATGGCTGACGGCAGCCTTGGCCAGGCAGTAGATCGCCTCCCCCGGCAGCGCCACGGCGCCGGCCTGCGATCCCATGTTGATGATGGTGCCTGATTTCCGGGCCAGCATGTGGCGCCCGACATATTGCGACACGAAGAAGGTCGATTTGACCGAGAAATCGATGGTCCAGTCGAACTCCTCCTCGGTGAAGTTCTCGACCGGCCCCTGGGTGCCGCCGCCGACATTGTTGACGAGGATGTCGAGCTGGCCGAACTCTGCAATCGCCTCGTCGATGGCCGCATAGGCCTGCTTGAGATCGAGAACGTCCATCTGCAGCTTGAGGGCGCGGCGGCCCATGGCCGTGATTTCTTCAGCCAGGCCGCCATCGGCATTGGTGTCGCGCAGTCCCAGCGCTACGTCGGCGCCGGCATTGGCCAGCGCCAGCGCGATGGAGCGGCCGAGGCCGCGTCCGGCGCCGGTCACCAGTGCCGTCTTTCCGGCCAGCGAGAAACTCGATAGTTCGGTCATGTCTTCCTCTTGGTTTTGCAGGCCTACGGCCAATTGCTGATCTTATCCTAGCCGAATCCGACTGGCAGGCCGCCGCCTAAAGCGCTAGACGCTGACATGTTACCGAGTTTCGAAGGGGATGGAGCACATGAACCAGATTGATCTCAAGGACCAGGTCGCCGTCATTACCGGGGGCGCGCAAGGCATCGGCTTTGCTATCGCCAGACGGCTGGTCGCTTCCGGCGCCAAGGTCTGCCTCTGGGACATGAATGCCGAACTGCTCGAGAGCGCCAAGCGCGACCTGGGCGCCGCGGCCTCCTCGGTCGTGGTCAATGTCAGCAATTACGACCAGGTCGCCGCAGCAGTGGCCGAGACTGAAAAAAGCCTGGGCAGCCTCGACATCCTGGTGCATTCGGCCGGCATCGCCGGCAAGAACGCGCCGCTCGACGAATACGAGCTCGACGAATGGCGTCGGGTCATCGACATCGATCTCAATGGCGCCTTCTACGTCAATCGCGCCGTCCTGCCCGGCATGAAGGCGCGGAACTACGGACGCATCGTCAACATCGCCTCTATTGCCGGCAAGGAAGGCAATCCCAACGCAGCGGCCTATGCCGCGGCCAAGGCCGGCGTCATCGGCATGACCAAGGCCGTCGGCAAGGAATGCGCGAAATACGACATCGCCATCAACGCCATCACCCCGGCCACAGCCAAGACCCGCATTCTCGATGAACTCAAGCCCGAGTTCATCGACTACATGCTCTCGCGGATTCCGCGCGGCCGCTTCCTCGAGGTCGACGAGGCAGCCAATATGGTGGCCTGGCTGGTGTCGAAGGAAAACTCCTTCACCACCGCCTCGGTCTTCGACCTCTCCGGTGGACGGGCGACCTACTAGGCCAGACCTCGCCGCCCCCAACCACAAGGAAAGCCAGCGTGAGCATCCGCCACATCGTTCTATGCAAGTTCAAGGCCTCGATCGATGAGGCGGAGCGGCAGGAGATCTTTGCCGGGCTCGCTTCGCTGCGCGGCCATCTGAGCGGCATTACCGACATGAGCTTTGGCCGCAGCGTCAGCCCCGAGGGGCTGGAGCAGGGCTTCATGCACGGGTTCACCATCGATTTTGCCGATGCGGCGGCGCGGGACGCCTATCTCGCCGACGAGGGACACAAAAAGGCCGGCGCGCGCTTCGTTGCCGCGCTGGAGGGCGGCTTCGACGGCCTCGTCGTCTGCGATATCGAGATCTAGCTGAAGCGGCCGATCGCGTAGGCTGCAAAGGTCTCGTCGGCGGCGTCGCCGATGATGGTGGTGATCAGGCCCGCGGTCCGCGCCGAGAGGCTGAGGCCGTAGTGCCCGTGACCCACGGCGTAGAACACCGCCGGTGTCTTGCCGGACCGTGAGATAACCGGCACGGAATCGGGCATGGACGGCCGGTGCCCCATCCATTCACTGGCCGGCGCCCCCTGCAGGTCGGGCAGCACAGCATCGGTGATTTCCCGCATGCGCTTCCAGCGGCTCGGGTTGGGGGGCAATTCGGTGCCGCCCAGCTCGGTCCAGCCGCCCAGCCGCAGTCCCGGCTCAAGCGGCGAGACAACCACGCCGCGATCTGCCAGCACCAGCGGCCGTTCGATCAAGCCGGCGCGGCCC
>JAHJOS010000653.1 GCA_018820005.1 Alphaproteobacteria bacterium
CACCCTGATGATGCGGCCGCGCTGGGCATTGCCGAGGGCGATTTCGTCACGCTCGGCAATCGTCGCGGCCGCGTCGATCTCACCGCCCGCATCCGCACGGGCTTGCCCACCGGCGTGCTGATCGCTGAGGGCCTGCACCAGAACAAGGCCCATCGCGGCGGCTGGGGCATCAATACGCTGACCAATGCCACGCCAGCCCCACCCTTCGGCGGCGCCGCCTTCCATGATGCAGCCGTGTGGATTCGCCGGGCCGACTGACTGTGCCGATCGCTCACAGTCGTCCACCCTCCCCCTTGTGGGGAGGGAAGCGAGATAGGACTTAGCGTGCTAAGTCCGTGATCGAGCAGGGTGGGGGTATCTTTCCGCGACATCAGCGCGTGGGAGCCCCCCACCCTTGATCCCTCCCCACAGGGGGGAGGGAGATGACTAAACCTCCAGCGCGCTTCAGAATTACGCGCCCCAGAAGAAATAGCCGGTCATGAACACGCCATAGACGATCACGGCGAGGCGGATCCACTTGGCAGGGATGCGGTGCGCATTGCGGGCGGCGAGGTATCCGCCCACCACCACGCCCACCAGGGCAATCGAGCCGTGATACCAGTCGATGGAGCCGCTGACCGCAAAGCGCGCCACTGCCACCAGCGCCACAATGCTCGACACATAGAGCTTGAGCCCGTTCATGGCGTGAATATCGGTGAGCCCCGCTGTGGCGAGAAACGCCAGCAGCAGGATGCCCAGGCCCGCATTGAAGAACCCGCCATAGACGCAGACGGCGGCGAGGAACGCCATCAGCAGCGCCGACCCCACGAGCTTCATGCCGCGCCGTCCGCCACCCTGTGCCGCCACAAAACCGTTGATCGTGTTGCCGAAGGCAAAAAGCAGCACGGCAAAGCCCATCAGCCAGGGCACCACGAGGCTAAACAGTTCATTGGACACCACCAGCAGCAGTTCTGCGCCGATGTAGCCGAACACCGCCGCCACAAGTCCAAAGAGCACCAGGCGATGCTTGTGCTCTGCCATGGCATGCCAATAGCCATAAGCGCCACTCATATAGCCGGGTAGGGCGGCATAGGTGTTGGATGCATTGGCGATCACCGGCGGCACGCCGACCAGCAGCAGCGCCGGAAACACTATGAACGAGCCGCCGCCGGCCAGCGAATTGAGCGCCCCGCCGACCAGACCGGCCAATAGCAGGAACAGCGTTTCGATCATGTTCTCTCCCCGCGCGCCGGCCCCCAACGGGCTCTTGGTCTGGCGCGCTTGCCTGCTGCTTACGCGCTTGCGGCGCCCAAGCCCAACCGATTTGTGTGATCGCGCCCATCACCATTGCTGATCGCCCCACGCGCCCTGCCGTTGACAAACCCCGACTTCAGGCGCATATCCGCCCCCGGTTGCTGGCACCTGCCGCTCGCCGGAAGTCATTCCGACGGTGAAGTCCAGTCCCGAGCAGACGAACTGATCAGGTTCATCTTTGCGAGGCGCTTCATGGCAATGCGAGCACCCATGCAACAGTCGCCTCATGCAAATGAGAGGTCCTGTCATGTCGTTTTCACTCGATATCCAATCCGTCCAGACTTTGAAATCCGAAGCCAAGGCCCTGCGCGAAAGCAGTGCTGCAACTGGGGAAACCATCACCCATGGCGCCGCGCTCGAGCGCGTGGCCCGTGCCCATGGGTTCCGCGACTGGAACACCGCCCGCGCCATGCTGCCCGATCGGGCGCCCATCGCCTTCCAGGTCGGCCAGCGCGTCACCGGCACCTATCTCGACCAGCCCTTCGCCGGCAAGCTGATCGGCGTGCAGCTGCTGGGCGACATGGCGCACAGCACGGTCACCATCATGTTCGACCAGCCGGTGAACGTGACGCCCGATTTCATGTTCGCCGCCATGCGCCAGCGCGTGGTGGCCACTGTGGACCTGCATGGCATTTCGCCCGCCATGCGCGGCAATGGGCGGCCGCAGATGGTGCTCAAGCGCGCCTGAACTGCGCAGCATGCGCGCAACATTTGTGCCGCAGATGCGCCACACGAGGCAAGGCAATCCCATGCGGTTGCCTTGCCTACCATCGTAAAGCACCGATATAGTCGGGGTAACCGCAACCGTGAATGGAATCGCGATGACCACCCAGACCAAGCCGATCGACGTCTATTCCTTGCCCACGCCCAATGGGCAGAAGGTGCACATCATGCTCGAAGAGCTTGGTGTTCCCTATACCTACCACCAGATCAACATCGGTAAGGGCGACCAGTTCAAGCCCGAGTTCCTGGCCATTTCGCCA
>JAHJOS010000654.1 GCA_018820005.1 Alphaproteobacteria bacterium
CGTGGAACGGCAACTGGGCGGCACTTGGCGCACTGGAAGCCTTTGACGACACCGTCTTCCTGCCGGCCCCAGATTTCGGCAACGGCCCGAAGATCGGTGCGGCGTCGTGGCAGTTCGGCGTCTCGGCCAAGTCCGAACATCCCGAGGGTGCCTCGGCCTTCATCGAGTTCGCGCTGCAGGACAAGTACCTTGCCGCCTTCTCCGATGGTATCGGCCTGATCCCCGCAACCCCGACTGCTGCGGCAATGACCGAGCACTACAAGGACGGCGGCAAGCTGGCAGTGTTTTATGAACTCTCCGCCAAGCAGGCGCTACTGCGTCCGGTGACTCCGGGCTATGTCGTTGCTGCCAAGGTGTTCGAAAAGGCCATGGCCGATATCGCCAACGGGGCCGACGTCGCCGACACGCTCGATGCGTCGGTGGACGAGATCAACGCCGACATCGCCAAGAACAGCAATTACGGCTTCTAGGTCTCCCTCCTAACCTGACGGGATCCCGGCTCCGGCCGGGGTCCCACTTCTCAGCAAGGGCGCTCAACGTGGCATCGAAATTCTCCAGATCGAATCGTGCGGGATGGCTCATGGCGGGTCCCGCGTCCCTGCTTATGGCGGGTTTCATCGTCCTGCCGTTCATCTTTGCCATTGCCCTCAGCTTCACCAACCAGCGGCTGATCTCGCCCAATCCCACCGAGTTCGTCGGCCTCTCCAACTACGAGCAATTGCTGGGCATTGGTGTCCTGACCCTCGACCCGGTGCGTGACGAGGCTGGTGCAATCGTCCGCGACGACGCCGGAGAGGCAGAGTATCCCTCTGTCCGGCGCCTGGTCCGCAACAACCCCGATTATCCGCAATTTGCCGGCATGCGTGAATGGTTCAGCGTGCCGTTCGGCGAGGCGCGCAGGTTTGTGCTGGTACGCGACGTCGTCTTCATGAAGGCGCTCGTCAACACTTTCCTCTTCGTGCTGGTCGTGGCGCCGGTACAGGGTGGTCTGGCGCTGGGGCTGGCGCTGCTGATCAACCAGCGGCTGCGCGGCATCAACATTTTCCGCGCCATCTACTTCATGCCCGTCGTGGTCTCGATCGTCGTGGTCTCGCTGCTGTGGCGCTTCATCTACGACGGCAATAGCGGGCTGCTGAACAACCTGCTGGGAGCGTTGAGTTTCGGCGCGTTTCCCAAGGTCGACTGGCTCGGCGAGCCGTCCACGGCGCTCGGCGCCATCATGGCCATGTCGATCTGGCAGGCGGTGGGCTTTCACATGGTGATCTGGCTCTCGGGCCTGCAGACCATCAGTCCGACACTCTATGAGGCCGCTGCCATTGAAGGCGCCAGTCCCTGGCAGACCTTCCGCTATGTGACCTGGCCCGGGCTGCGCAATACGGCCATCCTGGTGCTGATCGTGATCACCATGCAGGCCTTTGCCCTGTTCGCGCAGATCGATGTGATGACCGGTGGCGGGCCGCTGGACTCCACCCAGACCATCGTTTTCCAGGCCGTCGAACGCGGCTACGGCAAGCAGGACATTTCAGGTGGTTCCACCATCTCGGTGATCCTGTTCGTGCTGGTGCTGTCGATTTCGCTACTGCAACGCTGGCTGACGCGGGAGAAGGCATGATGGCCACTACCGGTTCCGACAATCACCGACTGCGCCTTGTCGTCCGCTACGCCGTCCTGGTGCTGATCGCGGCGATGTTCATCTTCCCGCTGGTCTTCATGCTGATGTCCAGCCTGAAGCCGGATCAGCAGTTGCTGGTCGATACCAAGAGCCTGGCGGCCTTCCTGCCGGTCGGCGACATCTCGCTCGACAACTATGCGGCAGCCTTCCGCCGCGCACCGGTGGGGTTGTTCGTGTTCAATTCGGTGCTTGTCACCGGTGTCACCGTTCTGCTGTCGCTGCTGGTCTGCTCAGCAGCTGCCTTCGCCTTCGTTTTCATCGGCTGGCGCGGCCGCGACCTTGTGCTAACCGTCATTCTGGCGACGCTGATTGTGCCCTTCGAGACCATCGCCATTCCGCTGTTGCTGATTGCCTCCAAGCTGCCGTGGA
>JAHJOS010000655.1 GCA_018820005.1 Alphaproteobacteria bacterium
CCCCTATGCGACGGCACGGGGCGTGATCTCGGTTGCCGAACAGCGTAGCGACGGGCATTTCGATGTACCCCAGGTCGTGCTCGAAGAACCCTACCATCTGTCATACCCGCAGGTCTTTGCGCATGCCGGAGACATGTTCATGCTGCCCGAAAGCGGCGGCGCCAACCGCCTCGTGCTCTATCGCGCCATCTCGTTTCCCGATCAATGGGCCGTCGACACGGTGTTGATCGAGGGCCGCGATATCAACGACGCGACCCTTCTCGAACGCGATGGCAAGTTCTGGCTGTTTGCCACCGAGCGGCGCGGCGCGGGCAGCGCATCCGACACCATGGTGGTCTATGCGGCCAGCGATCTGCGCGGCCCCTGGTCGCCGCACAAGCTCAACCCGATTGCCATCGACTGCGCAGCAAGTCGACCCGGCGGAGCCTTCATCGCGCGCGATGGCCGAACTTTCCTGCCCGTTCAGGACGGCACCACGAGCTATGGCGGTGGACTGGCACTGATGGAACTGCTGCAGCTCGATGACGACGCTGTGGAGTTCGCGGCGCCCGTGCCGATCCGCAGCGGGACAGCCTGGCCGGTGGCGGGTATCCACACCCTCAACAAAAGCGGTCGCGTTGAAGTGGTAGACAGCGCCGGCTAGGCCTGGCGCTTCACTTGTCGTTGCGTGCCCACCGCCAGCAGCAACACGAAAACCGTGGTTACGACAGGCTCCTTGGACGACAAGGTATTGTTGGAGAGCGCCGCGAGCAGGAAGGTGATCGTACCGATCCAGGCCGCCAGCGGCGCACCCCGCAGCAGGCGCAGCATGATCCAGCAGAACAGCCAGGTGAAGACCAGCGCGAGCGGGATGCCAAAGGTCAGGCCAATCACCACCTGCGCACTTTCAATGAACGGCAGGTTGAGCTTTTCATTGACCATGGCCAGCAGATCGGCCGGGGGCATGCCGAACAGCAATTGCTGTGTGCTGACCATCGAGAAGGTCTGATAGACGGTCAGGCGCGCAAAGAAGTTCTCGTCAAAGAGCGTGTCGCTGAACCGGCTGAGCAGGCCACTGCCCGCCAGAACCGCCACCATGATGGCGCCACCAACCAGCGTCATGAGCAGCACTACAACCTTGCCGCGGCGGGCCTGCCGCGGGGACAGGCCGGGCCAGGGCACAAAGATCAGCAGCATGAGGATTTCAGCTGCCGCCAGCAGAAGCGCAAAGCGGGCACCTGATGCGGCGCAGCCGATAAACAGCACGAAAATCGCCGCGACGCGAACCCAGATGCGCCATTGCGACAGCGCGACAAAGCCAATAGCGGTGGCAGAAAGCGCCCCCAGTGCGAGCGGATGTTCAGACAGGCCGAGCGGACGAAAGCTCAGTTCCACCAGATCATAGGGCAGGAGCCGCTTCTGGGTCAGGGCCTCCCCGATGCCGATGACCGTACTGGCGATCAGCATGACGAGGACAAAGTCGGCCAGCGTGCGGCGCGCCTCCCGGCCCAGTGCCATGACGATCAACCCGGCGACCCCGGCCACAAGATAGGTGTCGATGACAAAGACCGAGGACCCTGCCCGACCGGTCAGGAACAAAAACACGACCAGCACCAGCATGGCCGCGCAGAACCAGAACAGCGCCTTGAACTTGCCGATGTCCTCGTCCCACAGGCGGAACGGCTGGCTGAACAGGGCCAGCGGCAGCATGAGCAGGATCAGATAGGTGCCGAAGTGGAGCTTCTCATAAAAAGCCCCGCCCTCCTGCGTGTAGTTGACCACGCGATCCATCAGCAGGGGCGAGATATTGATCCGCACCGCCAGCGCGAAGGCCATGCCCATCACCAGCAGCAGCATCAGCGCATTGTGCTGTTGCGACGCTGCGGACCGGGGCTGGTCGGGACCGGCAGTCGGGTAACTCACGTTTTCACCTGACGATTGGATATCCGGATGGCCGGCTTAACCAACAAAGGTCATTCCGGAAGCGGTGCGACCGACATGCTGGTAAGGTTCAGACACTATGCCACTCTGGAAAACGAGGCGTTAACGCCATGGCCGATATTGCTCCCCCGCCCGATCGTCGCGTCGGTCCGCGCTCTTATGCCCGGCTCGGTGTTGAACAGAACTGGCGTGCGCCGATAGCCGCCAGCGCTGCAAACACCACCCAGCAAGCAGCGGCGCCAGCCACGGTGACGCTGGACAAGATCGGCGATTTCCTCGAGCTCGACTTCGGTCGTCTGTTCGTCTGGCTGCGGCGCGGGCTGCTGCTCGCTGCGGTGCTGGCCGGTGTTGGCGCGGTGATTGGCGGCGCCTATGCCGTGTTGAGCAAGCCACGTTTTACCGTCACCACCGATATCATGATCGACCCGGTCAATTTGCAGGTCGTCGAGGGAGACCTGTTTTCCCAGCCCGGTCAGGTCGATGGCCAATTGCTCAACGCCGGCAGCAAGCTGCGCGTATTGACCTCGCGCAATGTGCTGGCCCGCGTCGTCACCGACCTTGATCTGGTGCATGACACCGAGTTCTACGACACCACCCCGTCGATGTTCGCGCTACCGAACTTCTTTGCCGGCAGCGCTGCGGATGCGCCTGCTGAAGATCCTGCCGTGATTGCTCTGCGTGCGCTGAGCGAGCGCGTCTCCACGCGCGCCGACGAGAAGTCGTTTGTTGCCAGCCTGTTGGTTTCAGCAGAGTCCACTGAAAAGGCCATCGCGCTGTCCGCCGGCATCGTCAAAGCCTTCCGCGACGAACTGGCCGAGGCCGAGGCCGATGGGGCGTCGCGCGCTGCGGCCTCGCTGGACAGCCGTCTGGACGAACTCAAGGCCGGCGTGCAGACCGCCGAAGAGAAGGTTCAGGCCTTCCGCCGCGACAACAAGCTGGCTGTATC
>JAHJOS010000656.1 GCA_018820005.1 Alphaproteobacteria bacterium
CAATGTGCTCGGCCGCTTCGCCCCCCGCACCTCCGCCCGGACCGATTGACCATGGCTTTCCTCGACGTCAGCAAACTCACCAAGTCCTATGGCAGCAACACTGTGGTCAAGGGCGTCAGTTTCGGCTTTGACAAGGGCGAGTTCATCTCCCTGCTCGGCCCCTCGGGCTGCGGCAAAACCACCATCCTGCGCATGATTGCCGGCTTCGAGACGCCGTCCTCGGGCACCATCATGGTCGATGGGCAGGATATCACCAGCCTCAAGCCCAACCAGCGCCAGCTCGGCATGGTGTTTCAGGCCTATGCCCTGTTTCCCAATCTCAATGTGGGCGACAATATCGGCTTCGGCCTCAAAATCGCTGGCGTGCCGGCCGAAGAGCGGCGCGCCCGCGTCGCCGATATGCTCAAGCTCATCGGCCTGCCCGGCTTTGAAAAGCGTTACCCCTATGAAATGAGCGGCGGCCAGCAGCAGCGCGTGGCCCTTGCCCGCGCCATTGCCCCACGCCCGCGCATGCTGTTGCTCGATGAGCCGCTATCGGCGCTCGACGCCAAGATCCGCGTCTCACTGCGCGAAGAAATCCGCGCCATCCAGCGCGAGCTGGGCATCACCACCGTCTTCGTCACCCATGATCAGGAAGAGGCCTTGTCCATTTCCGACCGCATCGTGGTGATGAACGCGGGCAATATCGAGCAGCTCGGCGCCCCGAATGACATCTACAACACGCCCAAGACGCGGTTTGTCGCCACCTTCGTCGGCCAGCTCAACAATCTCGATGTGACCGTCGCCGATCCTGAGGCCCGCACCGTCTCCCTCGATGGCCAGATCATCACCGTTCCCAACCTGCCCGCTGGCACCAGTACCAATACCGCCATGGTGCTCACCGTGCGTCCCGAAGTGCTCTCGGTCGGCCAGCGACCGGGCAATGACGTCGCCCTCAGTGGCACCGTCGAGGACGTCACTTTCCTCGGTTCGGTCATCCGTATCCGGGTCGCGCTGGGCCGTAATGTCGTCAGCCTTGATACCTTCAACGATCAGCGTGCCGCCCCGCCGCAACGTGGTGAAGCCATTATGGTGACCCTGGCGGGCAAGGACCTGCTGGTTCTGGTCAACTAGGGTTTGACCTACCGCTGATCCAGCGTCATCCTTGGTTTCGAACCCGAGGATTCTTGCCGTGGACAATCCCTTCGTCACAACCGACTGGCTGGCAGCACACCTCAGTGACCCCAATTTGGTCGTGCTCGACGGCAGCTGGCACATGCCCAATGCCGCCCGCAACGCCCAGGCCGACTATCTGGCCGGCCACATACCCGGTGCCGTATTCTTTGACATCGACGGCGTCGCCGATACCGACAGCGCGCTGCCCCACATGCTGCCCGCCCCAGCCGACTTCGCCCATATGGTGGGCGCCCTGGGCATTTCCGAAACCATGACCATCGTCATCTATGACGAAATTGGCCTCTTCTCCGCACCCCGCGTCTGGTGGACCTTCCAGACCATGGGCGCCCGCGACGTGCGCATCCTGGCCGGTGGCGGCCCCAAATGGCGCGCCGAGAAACGCCCCACCGAAGCCGGTCTGGTGTCCCGGCCCAAGCAGATCTTCCACGCCAGTTTCAAGGCCGCCCGTGTGGTTGATTTTGCGGCTGTGCGCAGCGCCAGCCAACAGGGCACTATCCAGATCGCCGACGCCCGCCCAGCGCCGCGCTTCCATGCCGAAGTGCCCGAGCCACGCCCCGGTCTCAAGGCCGGCCATGTTCCCGGCAGCCACAACCTGCCGGTGAGCCTGCTGACCGATGCCGGCCAGATGCGCCCGCCCGAACAGCTTGCAGCCCTCTTTGCCGAGCGCGGCATTGATCTGGGCAAACCCCTCATCACCACCTGCGGCTCGGGCATCACCGCTTCCACGCTTGCCCTTGCCGCCGAACTCGCGGGCGCTCCGCAGGTTGCGGTCTATGACGGCTCCTGGGCCGAATGGGGCAGTCGCCCGGACGCCGACATCGAAACCTGATCAGGCCCGACGCCGATGAGCCTGATCGAGATCTCCCCGTCTGATCCGACCTGGTCCACCCAGTTCCAGGCGCTCAGGGCCAGCCTGCTGCTGGCCTTGCCAGCCGGTGCAGTGATCCACCACATCGGTTCGACCGCCGTGCCGGATTTGCCGGCCAAGGACATCATCGATATTCAGGTCACGCTCGATGACCTGGCGACCGCCGATATCACCGCCATCACAGCGGCCGGCTTTGCCACCCGCCCCGGCGCCCCGCGCACCGATCATTGCCCGCCCGGCCTTGATCTGCCGCCCGAGGAGCTGGCCAAACTCTTCTTCAAGTCCACCGGCCGCCCCGCCCATCTGCATATTCGCCAGACGGGCCGCTTCAACCAGCGCTATCCCCTGCTCTGTCGCGACTATCTGCGCAGCCATCCCGGCGCCGCCCGGGCCTATGCCGAAATCAAGCAAAAACTGGCCCAGCGCTTCCCCGACGATGTTGAGGCCTATTACGACATCAAGGATCCGGTCTTCGACATCATCATGGCCGGCGCCAACGACTGGGCCGCGTCCATCGGCTGGACAACGCCACCCGGTGACTGAATTGGCGACAGGGCCAACCCAGGATTGGCGTCGCGACGGGGCCAGGCCTCGGTTCTAGCGAGGCTCCGCGCCAGTGCCACTCACCGCTCGACCAGTTCCACCCGCCGGTTCAAGGTTCGGCCTGCCTCGGTCGAATTGCTCGCCTTGGGAGCCAGCATGCCCACACCGGCAGGCTTGATCCGTTCTGCGGCAATGCCGGCGTCCACCAATGCCGCCACGACTGAACTTGCCCGCGCCTGCGACAGGGCAAGATTGGTGTCAGCGTCACCAACCCAGTCGGTATGGCCGACAATAAAGACCGATAGCGCTGGATTGTCCGTCAATAGCTTGGCCATCTCGGCTATGGCAGGCGCGGCCTCTGGCGCCAGTTGCGCCGTTCCAAAGGCAAAATAAACATTGTCGACCGCAACATGGCCCTCATCGGTGATGCCCTTGGCCATGGCAGCCGCATCAATCATATTGCCTTGCAGGTCCTGCGCCGTCACCACGTCAAGATGCGCAGCAGCCCGCCCCGCTGCGGCGCCGACAATTGCCCCGTCCTGGTTCCTGGCGACGTAAAGAGCAATGTGACGCAAGCCATCGCCGGAACGCGCCGCTAGGAAGTGCTCATCCCCATCAATGTACATCGCGAACTCCGACGCCTTGCCCAAATTGGACATCTTGCGGTCCGGCGGATAGACGACCAGCTTGCCCAGCAAGGCATTTGAGCTGCCGCAGTCACGGGCGGCGCATTCAAATACAATCTGGTAGTCCTGTGCGGTCAGCGCCGAGCGATAGTTTTCAAACATGTCGACTGCGCTCACGCCGGCTGGAGCAACGTAGAGACGACGTTGCACCAGACCTTCGAGCGGTTCGGAAATCGATAGATTGCGGCCCTTCATCGGCCCGCTTGGAAGCTGATACCGCGAGAAGCCATCGTCCGCGGCACCCATAAGGCAGGCGCCGTTGTAGACAGGAAGTCCCTCGATAGCACCAAAGCCGGCGATCTCTGGACAATCGTCTGCCCGACTGGGTGAAATGGCCACCACCAGCGCGGCAAGCAGCAGTGCAAAGACGAGACCTGCCTTCTTCAACATGAGATTTTCCTCAGCGTGGCAACAAATATTGGAAAGCCTTGTTTTCTACGAAAACTTGTCAGTGACAGACACAGCTCAGGCAGCACGAGATATCAACATGGCGACATTTTGAGTTGCGATCAACTGCCCAGTCAGCGCGACTATTTGGGAGACCCCAGCGCTGAGTTGTGGCTGCGACGCCGTGGCGTTCAAGGGCCGGCCTGTTTCCTGCCATGTTCCCGAGGGCTTGGTTTGTCGCGGCGCCATTGTCGGCCCTAGCGACAAAATAGCTGAAATCGCTATTCGATGTGGGTAGAGGCTTTGCCATTGTAGCAAAGCGAATGCACCTCGCCCAGGGTTAGCCGTCGAATACAGCTCAAACAGTGCGGACCTCGGCCAACCGCTTTTCGGCGTAATCATCTTTCCAGCACACGGCCGCCTCCCACGCTGCCGAGGCTTGCTGCGCTGTATCGAGGGCGACACCCTCAAGTCCCCCGCCATTGTGGGGGAGCACCAGATCAAGGGCCGGCACGTCCACATGCGCCTCGTCCCAGTCGATCAGCGCCACACGCGCCCCGGTCAACAATATATTGCCCGGGTTACCCGGATTGCCATGCACCACCGTCATCGTCTGTCCTGCCAGCCGCGCCCATGCCGCGCGGCATCGCGCCACCGCTTCCGCTGGCATCGCCGTCAGATCAATGCGCGTTCCCTTGTCGGCCGCGAGCAAATCGGTGGAGGCACGCCAGCCGGGCCGCTGCGGCCACGCAGCAGTCAGCCCATGCAATTGGCGCAGTGTATCACCCACCCGCCGCCAGTCTGCCGCGTCCTGCGGC
>JAHJOS010000657.1 GCA_018820005.1 Alphaproteobacteria bacterium
AGCCTTCGAGCCCGGCGGCATGGATGATGATATCCCCTTCTAAGCCTGGCCTGATCGCGTCACACGACGTCCGGCAACGGCGGCGGGTGGACCGCAACACATTTGGGGACCGCATCGCGGTCCCTTTTTCGTTGCGCCGGAGACGCCGGGTCGTGCGCTCTTAGCTCGCCTTGGCCTGGCTCGAAAAAACCCGGCTGGTGTTGCGACCGGCCGACTTTGCAGCATAAAGCGCGAAGTCGGCGCGCCGGAACAGGTCTTCCGGCGCATCCCCGACGCAATGGGCCACCCCAACGGAAGCTCCCAGGGCAATCGGCTGGCCATCCAGTTGCAACGGGCGGCTGATCGCTGCAACAATAGTGTCCGCCAGCACCTCGATTTCACGCGCGCTCATCGCCGCGCCGACCAGCACGGCGAACTCGTCGCCGCCGATGCGCGCGACCATCTCGGCACCATCGCAGCAGGCAGCAAGTCGATTGGCCGCTTCGATCAGGCATTTGTCGCCCAGCGCGTGCCCATGGCTATCGTTGATCTGCTTGAAGCCATCCAGATCGACCAGCAGCAGTGCCGAAAGCTGTCCCTGCCCGGTGCTGTCGCTGGCCCTTGTCAGGCGGTTCTGAAACAAGCTGCGGTTGGCCAGCCCCGTCATCACATCGGTTTCCGCCAAATAGCGCGTTCGGTCGGCCAAAAGCTTCTGCTCGGTAATATCCTGCTTCATGCCGAAAATGCGTACGGCTTGTCCATCGCGTGCCTCGACCGTTCCGGTCAGCCGCATCCAGCGTCGTTTGCCTGTCGTGGTGATAATTTCGGTCTCGACACAGAAATTGCTGCATTGGGCGATGGCCTCGGCCCGGGCTTCCGCCATCGCCATCCGCGAGGCGTCCGTGTAGTGCGCCAGCGTGGTCTGCCGGTCGATCGCGATGCCGCGCGGCATTTCGAAAATGTCATAGACGCCTGCCGTCCATTTGAGGCTCTCGTCGCTCAGATCGCATTCCCATATGCCGATCCGGGCCGTCTCCGAGGCCTTCTCGAAACGGTCATGCTGGGCCTGCAATTCCGCCCTCTGCTCTGCAAGCTGGCGGCTCAATAGCCCGATCGTGGCCCGGCTCGTCACCTCGATGGCGAGCGCTTCCAGCCGATGGGCCATGGCGGCGCTGCGCGGGCGACCGTCGCAAAGATGCAGGGTCAGGGCTGGCGAGGCGGTGCCATCGGCCAGCGGAATGGCAGCGTAAAATCGCGTAGGTCCCGATTGCATTCGCCCGCAGGCCGTGTCCGCGATGACAAGGGGACCGGTGTCCGCCCGGGCCGGGATCTGCTGCCGCGCGATAAAGGAGAGATGCGCCGAATTGCCGCTCGTTTCGAGCACGGCGACATCATTGCCGTGCCGGCGCGTGATCGCGACGCAGTCCAGGTGCAACAGTCCGCGTACCTGATCAAGCGAGCTGGGCGCGCTTTCGGCGCTGCCAGACGTCGTCGGCAATTTGGCGGCGTCACGACCAGACATGGCAACCTGTGTTCACGTACAGGCCGCCAGACTATATGCGCACGGTTAAGGCTTTATTCGTATTGGCAAAAAGGAAAGCTTTAACTACCGGCTGAAGGGAACTTCCGCCCGCAGGCTGTCGCCATTGTCCACATAAACAACATCAAACACCACATTGATGGCATCGGCGGTCAGCTTCATCTGCGCGGTTATCGCCAGTTCCTTGCCGGCCTCGTCCTGATCGCGTTCACGCAGGTTGAACACCAGGCCGCCGCCACGCTTCTGCCCGATGGCCAGGCCATTGAACATCGCATTCGAGCTCATCGCCGCTTCGTAGCGCTTGCTTTCGTCGATATAGGCAACGGTGCCCGCGATCGACAATTGCGTGCCTGCCAGCGTGCAGCGGCCGTTGTAATTCACCTTGTTCTGATTGCCCTGGCTCAGGCTCAACCGGCAGACGACAGTTTCCACATTGGCGCCGGTCAGGGTGCCCCGACCGCGCCATTCGCCGATGTAGGACTGCAGCAGGGCCACATCATCGGGCGCTGCCAGCGCCGGTGCCGCGCTCCCGCCCAGCATCAGGGCTACCAGCCCCATGGCGCACGCGCGGGGTGCCAAACGTCTCATTGCAGCAAGCCTCCAGATCCATCATGCCCCCCGGCAGATGCGACGTGCCAGCCGGCACCACAGCGCCGGACCCAGAATCGCCGTGCAAACACTTTAGACAGGGCCATCATTTTCTCGCAAGCGCCGCCAGTGCTTGCGGCGATCACACTGGCTCACGCTGCGTGCCGGGCTCGCCGGTGCGCACCCGGATCCGTCCAAGCGGCTGGAAGAATTTCCCACCCGCCACCAGCAACGCCGGCAGGATGAACAGGTCCCCGATCACGGCAAAGCCGAGGGTGGACACAAACAGCGTCCCGAACAGCGCCACCTGCGGCAGCTCTGAAAACGTCA
>JAHJOS010000658.1 GCA_018820005.1 Alphaproteobacteria bacterium
CACTTCGGCGCAACCGCGCAGCGCCTGTTCGAACCGCCGCAGCACGTCATCTGTTTGACGTTCCAGCGTAATTTGCACAATCGCTACGATGCTGGCCACCGGCGTCGGCTCGTCGATAATGGCGGTATAGCCCCGGATGACCCCGCTATCTTCCAGCGATCGCAACCGCCGCAGGCAGGCCGATGGCGACAGTCCCACCGCCGTGGCGAGGCTGGCATTGCTGATGCGGCCATCGCGCCGCAGCTGCGAGAGGATCGCGCTGTCGATCCGATCCATAGGGCGCACTCTCCTGCCGTTTTGCCGCATTATATTGCGCATGGCAGGCATTCTTGCAACTTACGTGCATCGAATTGGAGGACATTTCGCGCCCCATGCGGCACAGTATGAGACTTGGTGCGGACATCGGGTTCGAAAAACCAGGCGAGGCAAGTCATGCGGGTTATCGTTTTGGGCGGCGGCGTCATCGGCGTGACAACAGCCTATTATCTGGCCCGCGCCGGCCATGAGGTCACAGTGCTCGATCGCCAGGACGGGGTGGCGCTTGAAACCAGTTTCGCCAATGCTGGCGAAATTTCGCCAGGTTATTCATCGCCTTGGGCCGGCCCAGGCATTCCGCGCAAGGCGCTGAAATGGCTGTTCATGGAGCATGCGCCGCTCATTGTGCAGCCGCTGCTCGACCCCGCGACAATCCGCTGGTGCCTCGCCATCCTGCGCAATTGCACGCTCGAGCGCTACAAGCTCAACAAGTCCCGCATGGTGCGCCTGGCCGAATATAGCCGCGACCAGCTGATGGCCCTGCGTGCCGATACCGGCATCACCTATGATCACCGCACCCAGGGCACCCTGCAGCTGTTCCGCACGCAAAAGCAGGTCCATGACGCCTATAAGGACACAGAGGTCCTGCGTGCCGACGGCGTCGAGTTCGAAGTGCTCGACGCGGCCGGCTGCATTGCCGCCGAGCCAGGTCTTGCCGGCGCGCGCGACCGGATTGCAGGTGGCCTGCGCCTGCCCCATGACGAGACCGGCGACTGCTTCATCTTCACCACCAAGCTGGCGGAAATGGCGCGCGCCCTGGGTGTCGACTTCCGTTTTGGTGTCAGCATCGATCACCTTGTCACCGAATCGGCCCGTGTGAAGGCCGTTGAAACCGATCAGGGACGCTTTGAGGCTGATGTCTTTGTCGGCGCCCTGGGCAGCTATACCCCCGCACTGGTCCGCCCGCTTGGCCTTGATCTGCCGGTCTATCCGGTCAAGGGCTATTCCATCACAGTGCCCATCGTCGATGCCGACAAGGCCCCGGTCTCCACAGTGCTCGACGAAAGCTACAAGGTCGCGGTGACGCGTCTGGGCGACCGTATCCGCGTTGGTGGCATGGCCGAGATCGCCGGTTTTGATACCACCTTGCACGATCGGCGCCGTCGCACGCTCGAGCACGTCGTCACCGATCTCTACGGCGGTGCCGGAGATGTGACCCGCGCCAGCTTCTGGACCGGACTGCGCCCGATGACGCCCGATGGCACACCGGTGGTGGGCGCCACGCGCTACCCCAATTTCTATCTCAACACCGGCCATGGCACGCTCGGCTGGACCATGGCCTGTGGCTCCGCGCGGGTTCTATCCGATATCATCGGCGGCAACCGGCCAGACATTGCCGTCGATGATCTGGGGCTTGCGCGCTACGCCTGAAGCGCCTGTACGACCGATTTCCGCTGTCACTGTCGGGCAACACTGCGCCTGCTGCCGCTGTTGGGCCCATAAACCAGCCACATTTGCCCCGGAGAAGCGCTGGGTAGACCGCGCGGCCTGCGTCCGCCCTGTTGGTGTCGTGCTGCGAGTCGGTCAGGATTGGCGTTAATCAACTGCTAACCTCTAGTTTCCCATTGGCGTGGAACGGGGTAGAAGCGGCCAAGACATTCTCGTGGGTTCGCTGATGGATTTTCGTATTTCCGCCGATGACCGTGTGGGCTCCGGCCCCGAAAAACCCGGCAAGGGTCGCAAGGCGCCTGCGGCCAAGGGTCAGCGCGTTGAGCCCTCCATGGGCAGCGGCCTCGGCAGTCTGAGCGACAGCGATCGAAGCGGTGATGGCCCCAAAGGCAAGGCACCCAAGGCGTCCCGGCGCGGCAAGGCGCAGCCAGCCAAGGGCAAGAGACCACGCCGCTCCCGCAGCGGCGGGTTCCTGATGGGCGTCCTGTGGTGGGGCTTTGTCGGCTGCCTCTGGGTAGGCATCGGGGTAATTGGCATCATCGTCTATTATGGCGCGCAGCTGCCGGCGTCCAATACCTGGGCCATTCCCGAGCGTCCGCCCAATATCCGCATTCTGGCGGCCGATGGCACGCTGATCTCCAATCGTGGCCAGACTGGTGGCGAAGCTGTCACCTATCGCGAACTGCCCTATTATGTGCCGGCCGCCTTCATCTCGAGCGAAGACCGGCGCTTCATGAGCCACTTCGGCGTCGATCCCATTGGCCTGCTCTCGGTGGCCATTGAATCGGTGCAGGCACGCGGCGTGACGCGTGGCGCCTCGACCATCACCCAGCAGGTGGCCAAGAACCTTTTCCTGACCCCAGATCAGACCCTTGGCCGCAAGGTGCAGGAAGCCATTCTGGCGGTCTGGCTGGAGCAGAACTACACCAAGGAAGAGATCCTTGAGCTCTATATGAACCGCGTCTATTTCGGCGCGGGCGCCACTGGCATCGAGGCTGCGGCGCAGACCTATTTCGGCGTCTCGGCGCGCAATCTGTCGCTGGGCCAGGCCGCCATGCTGGTGGGGCTACTGCCCGCGCCATCGGCCTATAATCCCAAGACCAATCCCGAAAAGGCCATCGAACGCCAGCGCATCGTGCTCAACCTGATGGCTCAGGAAGGCTATATTACCAAGGAAGAAGCCGCTGCCGCCCAGATTGACCCCAATCAGAGCGTGCGCACCCGGGTTGCCGGTTCGGAATCCTATGTTGCCGACTGGGTCGAGAGCCTGATGACCGCCTATATCGGGGAAATCGACTCCGACGTGGTGGTCCAGACCACCATCGACTACAAGATGCAAAAGGACGCCGAGTTCATCGTCAAGGAACAAGTGGCCACCGAAGGCCCCAAGCGCGGCTTCACCCAGGGTGCCCTGGTGGCCATGGACGTGGACGGCAAAGTCCGCGCCATGGTGGGTGGCGTCGACTATGCGGCCAGCCAGTATAACCGCGCCGTCACCGCCAAGCGCCAGCCGGGCTCGACCTTCAAGCCCTTCGTCTATCTGGCGGCCATGGAAAAGGGCTACACGCCCGACACGCTCGCCGAAGATGCCAAGTTTGATTACAACGGCTGGAGCCCGCGCAATGCCTCGGGCAAATATGCCGGCACGGTGACGCTGCGTCAGGGCCTGGCCTATTCGCTCAATACCATTGCCGCGCGGCTTGCCATCGATGTTACGCCGCAGGCGGTGATTGATGTTGCTACCCGCATGGGCATTTCCTCCCCGCTCGAAGCTGTACCCTCGATCGCCCTGGGCACCCAGGAGGTCAATCTGCTTGAACTCACCAGTGCCTACGCGCCCTTTGGCAACGGCGGCATTGGCGTCATCCCCAATGTGATCACCTCGATCCAGTCCAAGGATGGCAAAGTGCTCTATCAGGCCTCCGACGCAGGGCCAGGGCGCGTGATCGCCCCCAATGTTCTGGCCGAAATGGACGATATGCTTGAGACCGCCGTTGAGGTGGGAACCGGCAAGCGCGCCAGCGTCGGTGGTTGGGATTTTGGTGGCAAGACCGGCACGAGTCAGGAAGCCAAGGACGCTCTCTTTGTCGGGTTTACCTCGGCCATGGTCGCCGGTGTGTGGCTGGGCAATGACGACGCGACCAAAACCACCCTTTCAGGCGGTAACGTCCCCGCGGTGATCTGGTCTGAATTCATGACCAAGGCCCATGCCGGCAAGACCATCGCCCCCATTCCGGGCGGTAGCTATAACGGTGAGCTGGTTGCCCAGCAGGTCATTGATCCCAACACTGGCCAGGTCAGCATCGATCCCGCCACCGGCCAGCCCATGGTACAGTATGTCGATGCCGGGACTGGCCAGATCGTCCCAACCGCGCTCGACCCCAATACGGGGCAGGTCGTGCGGATCGATCCGGCCACCGGGCTGCCGATGGCAGGCGCCACGCCGATCCAGTCGGCCCCGGTTGCCGTCCAGCCAGACAATGGCCTGACAACGGGCGGCGCCATCATCGACGCCAATGGTCAGCAGATCGATCCCACCACCGGGCTGCCGGTTGGCCAGATCGTGCAGGATCAGGCTATCGATCCGGTAACAGGCCTGACGCTGCAGCCGCAGACCAATGGCGTCGGCCAGGCGCCCATCGATGCCGATACCGGGCTGCCCATGGTGCTGGTGGTCGATCCTGCCACGGGCCAGCAGGTCTGGGTGCCCAGCGCACCGGCGCAGACGCAGCCCCAGCAGATCCAGCCACCTGCCAATATCGATCAGCCTGTGCAGCAGGAAAAGCCGCGTACGCTGATGGATATGATTTTTGGTGGCTAGGCGCCCGCCTGGGCGGACCTGATCAGTGCTTTCAAACCAATAAGGGCCGCCCCAAGGGGCGGCCCTTATCCGTCACTGGATCACCACGATGGGGCTGCCTGAGGGCACCCGATCGTAGAGATCGATGACATCCTGAAACAGCAATCTGACACAGCCGCTCGAGACGGCCTTGCCGATTGAGTTGATGTCCATATTGCCGTGCAGCCGATAAAGCGTGTCGGTATTGCCCTGATGGATATAGAGCGCGCGTGCGCCAAGCGCGTTGTCGAGGCCTGGCGGCTGCCCGTGCCGATAGATTTCCAGCTGCGGCTGGCGGTCGACCATTTCGCTTGGCGGTGTCCAGACCGGCCATTTGCGCTTGTAGGCAATGTGGGCGCGGCCGCCCCAGGCAAAGCCGTCGCGGCCGATGCCGACGCCATAGCGCATCGCCCGTCCATCCGGCATGGTCCAATAGAGGAAGCGATTGGGTGTATCCACCACCACGGTTCCAGCCGGCTCGCCGGTGATATTGACCACCTCCTGCCGCCAGAAGATCGGGTCGAGCTGAGCGATCGGCGCCGCAGGTACGGGGAACTGTTCGTCCGGTAGCGGCCCATACATGGCCAGGACGTCGGGTGGCACCACAACGGGTGCCGGCATTGTCGTCGTGACGCGGGGCGAGGAAGTGGCGCAGCCCGCCAGCGCAAGCGCAGAAAGGCTGGCCGCACCAGCGAGCAATTGGCGCCGCGTCAGCGACGGCACCATGATCAGACTAGACATATAGATAACTTTCCAGCGGCCAAGGGCCGCAATCCTGAGAAACCGGGTGTTGCGATGCAGGTCGTCAGGCCGTCTTGGGGGGTCTCAAATGCACCGGCTCGACCCGCGTCAACATGGGCTGATGGAGCTGGTCAGCAAAAGGCGACACAGACGCCGCCGGCAGTCGTATGCCAACGCTGACCAGCATGCCCAATTGCGGCGCGCACGGCATGACAATCCCTGAGCTTTTCTTGCCGCAGGCTTTGAACATAACGGCTGTGGCAGCGGGGGACGCATCTGAACAAGTGCTCACTTGCGTCGTCAGCATATGCACCGTGGAGAATGCCATGGCATTGCTGTTGGCAACACCACCCACGGCGGCGAAGGCAAATATAAAGGCGATCAGGTGCATCAGGCGTCGCATGCGCGCGAAACTACGGGACAGCCGGCAGCAGGGACAGGGCTTCACGCAGCCGTGTCCATCAACCGCCATGCGCCATCAATTGCCGACCATGTGCCTTGAGCCAGGCGCGACCCTTTTCCATCTCGGGCAGCGTGCGCTTCACCGTGGCCCAGAAGGCGGCCGAGTGGTTCATCTCCACCAGATGGGCCACCTCATGGGCGGCCACATAGTCCAGCACGAAGGGGGGCGCCATCACCAGCCGCCAATTGTAATTGATGGTGCCGGTTGATGAGCATGAGCCCCAGCGGCTGGCCTGGCTGCGCATTTTGATAGCCTTTACCGTCACGCCGAGCCGTTCGGCATGAAAACCCGTCCGCACCACCAGATCCGCATGCGCCTCAGCCTTGAGCCAGTCTTTCAGCCGGCGGGCCTGATGCGCGACATCGCCGGGCACCAGCAGCACCGTCTCGCCACTGTCATTGGCCAGTTCCACCCGGCCTCTCACCTTGCCTGTGCCCACTATTCGGTGTTCGACACCGCGCAGTGGCAGCACGCCACCATCGGCGAAGCTGGCTGCCTCGGGGGCGCGGCCCAGGCGCGCTGCGAGCCAATTATGTTGGCGTTGCAGGAACGCCTCTGCCTCGGCCCATTTTCCGTGCGGCGGCAAGGTCAGCACCGGCCCTTTGCTGTGGGGCAGCGAAAGCCGATAGCTGCGTGCTCGTGCATTGACCCGCACAATCACCGAAACCGGCACACCATCGACGATGATGGTGGTGCTGCTGGGGATCTTGGGTTTGCTGCGAAAAAACAGATTCATGGGGCCTCCGAGAATCGCGCTGGCACAATAACGTGGATTTGCGGCACAGGCGCCCCGGC
>JAHJOS010000659.1 GCA_018820005.1 Alphaproteobacteria bacterium
GCCCACATTCATCCCTTGACCGGCAGACGCCGGATCAGGCCTACTTCAACGCGCTGGCACCAATGATGGTGGCGGCATAATCGAGGCGGAAATCCACTTAACGAAACGCCCGAAACTGTTCAGACAAACCAAACCACCTCTACCAGCCGGCACGCCTTCAGGTGCACGGCGACATCGCCCACATCATGGCATCCATGGATGTGATCGACGTGCTGCAGCAGCAGTTCGTGGCCGCCGCCCAGAACGATCTGATGGCGCGCATGGCATCCGGTTGAGATCGACACGGAGCTCAAACGCCAAAAGCTCCTCGACCGCTATGGTGAGGAGCTTACACGCAAATACTTAGCTTGGGAGGATTTTCGATTTTGATTGGTTGCGGGGGCCTGATTGCACGGAGACTTGCATAATGTCCGCGTCGAGACGGCTAAAATTAGCGCTTTGTGGGGCAACCATAATTATGGAACTTTGCCCTCTATTGTTTGGGTTGTGACCTAATTCTCGTCTAAAACCTCTGCTGCCAACCTGAAACAGTCCATCGCGGTGGGCACGCCGCAATAGGCGCCGATTTGCAACAGGACTTCCTTGATCTCGTCCGGCGTAAGTCCATTATTCAGTGCGCCACGAACATGCACCTTGAATTCATGCGGTCTGTTCAGGGCGGCCAACATTCCAAGATTGACAAGGCTGCGACTGCGATGATCGAGGCCGGGCCTGTTCCAGGTCGCATCCCAACACCATTCGGTCGTCAAAACCTGCATGTCCCAGCTAAAGTCGGTCGCGCTTTCAAGTGCGCGATCGACATAAGCATCTCCCAGGACCTTTCGACGCGTTTCCAGGCCACGCGTGAACCGCTCCGACGGCTTCGACAAACTCTCCACTGGTCTATCCTTCCAGATATCCGGTGTGCCAGGCGATAGACCCGACAGACCCTGATTGGAAATTCGAGCTAGGCTTCGACCAGAGTGGCCACCTGCTCGGTAACAGCAATGGTCCCCATGTCTCCGCCAAATTCCATGGGTCGCAGGAGGTTCTGGGCAAATCCACTGTCAACCGCCTCGTCTATCAGCATCGCCGCATCAGCCAGTCGCTGATTACCAAGCTTTTCAGCTAGATAATCCAACATGAGGCCGGCGCTGAGAATGGCGGCAAGCGGGTTGGCCTTGTCCTGGCCAATAATATCGGGCGCACTGCCGTGGGCCGGCTGGAACAGCCCGACGCTGTCACCGATTTCGGCGCAGGCGGCCATGCCCATTCCGCCGACAAGACCTCCGGCGAGATCGGACAAGATGTCGCCAAACATGTTCTCCGTGACCAGCACATCGAAGTCCCACGGCTTGCGTACCAGATCGAGCGCTTGTGCATCGACATAGTTGTACCCAACCTCAATGTCCGGATAGCCGGTCCTGACTTCATCGAAGATTTTTCGGAAGAAGGCCATGGAGGTAAAGACATTGGCCTTGTCGACGCAGGTGAGCTTCCCGGACTTTCCCCGTTGCTTGCGCTTTTGTGCAAGGCCGAAGGCAAAATGATGCAGGCGAGTGGTCGTTGGCCTTGTGATGCGCAAGACATCCTGGACTTCATCGTCAGTCACCACCAGGCTGCGCCCATGTGCCGCCGCGGAATAAAACAGGCCTTCAGTCGACTCCCTGAGAATCACGAGATCGATTGCTCTCGCCCTCGGATCGGCCAGACGCTGGGGCGCATTCGGATAAGCCTTGACCGGCCGCACACCGGCATAGAGCCCGAAGCGGTCTCGCAACCTGAGATGTGGAGACACCTCGGTGCCATCCGCGTATCGCACGGATGGCAGGCCAATCGCGCCCAGGAAGATTGCATCCGCATCGCCGGCACGCTTTTCGCCATCGACTTCGATATCGCGGCCCGCTTCCCTGTAGTATCCGGCGCCAGCCTGTATATTATCATAAGCCGGTTTCGGCTCGCCCACTTTTGCA
Organism: Alphaproteobacteria bacterium; assembly: GCA_018820005.1. Lineage (GTDB taxonomy): Bacteria > Pseudomonadota > Alphaproteobacteria > Rhizobiales > Devosiaceae > Devosia. The sequence continues at coordinate 1,953 of JAHJOS010000659.1, forward strand.
AGGGCGGCCTCCATCACATGAATTGCCGCGCTCGCCACGTCCACACCAATTCCATCCCCTTTGATCAGGGCGACGTTGATCGCATATCCCATACTGATGGTCCCATTCTCTTTTTCGAGGCAGGATCGGACTGATCCTGCCAACATGCGTTCCCTTACAGTCCGGCCTAGTCATCCCATTGCACTGCAAAGCGATCGACGATCTGGCCGACTTGCTCGTCCGTCAATTTGTTCACCGCAACTCCACGCACCAGAAAGGCCAGGCGAGCCGTCGCTTCCAACTCCTCCATCGCATTGATCGCGGCCTCAAGGTTCTTGCCGGCGACCACCGGCCCATGATTGGCGAGCAGCACAGCCGACCGCTTGCCTGCCAGCCCGCGAATTGCCTCCCCAATCATCGGATCGCCCGGAAGAAAGAACGGCAGAAGCTTCACCTTGCCGAGCAGCATGACGCCATATGCAGTCAGCGGCGGCAGGACATTTTCGCAATCCACGTCAGGCAGAAGCGACAGTGCCGTGGAATGACAGGAATGAAGGTGCACGACAGCACCTGTTCCGTGGCGCGTGTCGTAGAAGGCCTCATGGAGCGGCATCTCTTTTGTTGGCGCATCGCCTGAAAGCAGGCGACCCTCCGCGCCGATATGGCTGATCCGCGCCGGGTCGAGGAAGCCCATCGAGGAGCCGGTGGGCGTCACAACCAGCGAACCGTCCGACAGGCGGGAGGAAATGTTGCCCGACGAGCCATGAGTCAGTCCCCGATCAAAGATCGACTTGGCATGCAGTGCGACAAGTTCTCGGGCGCGGGACACTTCGCTCATGACCGTCCCTCGAGCGCCGCGAGGGCTTCGGCAAAGAACTGTGGCCCACCGAAGTTTCCCGATTTAAGGGCAAGCACCACATCTCGATCCCTGACCTTCACCGCAGGTACTCCGGCCGCGATTTTTGGTCCGATCTCAAGTGCCGAGGCTCCTATCCCCGCGACCACGGCCCCTGATGTCTCCCCGCCGGCAACGACAATCCGTCTGACACCGGCTTCAACGAGCGCCCGAGCCAGATCGGCGAACAGTTGCTCGACCGCGCCGGCAACTTCTCTTTGTCCAAACTGCTCCTGCGCCGCCGAAACCACGGCGGGATCTGCGGACGAATAGATCATCGGAGCTTGTTGTTGCACCATCACCCATTCAACCAGCTCGCCGAGCGGATAGGTGCCCGCCATGATTCCTTCGGCAAGCAGTTCGCGCGAGGGCGCGTTCAATCGATAGGTCTCGACCTGCGCCCGCGTCGCCCTCGAGCAAGAGCCGGATAAGACCGCCCCCGGCCCGGAAAGGCCTGCCCAATCGGGCAACTCCGAGACAAGATCGAAATTGGCTGGTAGGCCGAGTGCGATCCCGGAGCCACCGATCAATAGCCGCCGACTGCGCGCGGCCTTTCCGATGTTGATCAGGTCCTGATCACGAATGGCGTCCACAATGACCATTGACCTGCCTGACAAGGCGAGAGCCTTCTCCAGCGCATCGGCACCGCCGAGGGTCGTGGAGATCGGGACATGGGATACCGGCCACTCGGTCTGCCGCGCTAGAACCCGGCGTAAATCAGAATCGGTCATCGGCGTCAGCGGATGGTTCTCCATGCCGCTGTCGCTCAGGAGGCGGTCGTTGACAAAAAGATGCCCTTGATAAACGGACCGGCCATTCTCTGGAAATGCAGGGCACACGACGACGATACTCTCGCCAAGACGTTCCGCCAACGCCGCAGCCACCGGCCCTATATTGCCCGCATCGGTTGAATCGAAGGTCGAACAGATCTTGTATACGATTTGCTTGCAGCCCTGCCCCAGCAGCCAGTCGCAGGCATCAAGCGCAGCGCTGACAGCCGTTGCTGCCGGATCGGTGCGTATCTTGAGCGCGACGACACCGGCATCGACCAACGGGTCCGCTGGCATGTGGGGCACGCCAATATATTGAACGGTTGACATGCCGCGGGAGGACAAGGTCAGGCCTATATCAGATGCGCCTGTGAAATCATCCGCTATGACCCCGAGCATCATGTGAGGATGTCCTTTATTGGGCCGCGGTCGAGGCGAAATATGTGATCCGCTAATTCCGAGGGAAAATATTCCCGGACCAGCGGGTCGTGGCCCGGAATTACGAGCCTCGGCATGCTTGCCAGCCGACGCAACACCTTGAAGCCATCCAGCATATCCTGGAGATCGACGACAATCGGGAATGGCTTTTCGTGGATGAAGTTCTCGTAGTAGTGCGAAGCATCTGACGCGAGGCACAGCCATCCCGCTTCGGTCTGGACACGGACCGCCTGAAGCCCACGGCTATGCCCCCCGATGCGATGCACCGTGACCCCATCGGCAACCTCACCATCACCGTCGTGGAATACCATCCGTCCGGAATAGAGACGCTGCACTGCCTCGCAGACATGGGTGGCCGTAAATGGTGCTCGCAGCACGCCGTGACACATGCAGGGGCCAGTCGCATAGGCCATCTCGGCTGCCTGAATATGGATCGTCGCGTTGGGGAACAGCCGCAGCCCGCCTGCGTGGTCATAGTGCAAGTGGGTGACGATGACGGTATCAACTGTTTCCGGGGCAATCCCCAGCGGTTTCAGGGCTTCCACCGGGCTCATCCGGATCGGGCGGGCACGCTTCGCGCCCTCTTCCTCATCATATCCGGTATCGACCAGGATCGTGCGGCCGTCGCACCTTAACACCCAGATGAAGTAATCCATTGCATGTGCAACGTCATGACTTTCATCGAAGAGGAAGCTGTCCTTGCGGGTTCGCTGATTGCGGTCCGCATATTTTACAGCAAAGACTTCCCAGGAACTCACGCTTCTACCCTCCTGAAGGTCCCAACCTCCTTCGAAAGAACCATGTCCCTGACTTCGGCATCAAACGAGAGAAAATGCGGCATCTTCAGATGCGCCTGAAATGCTTCGGGACTGTCATAGATCTCGTACAGCAGGATCTCATCGGCGGCCCCGGTCGACACACAGACGTCGAACTGGTGACAGGCCGGCTCCAGCTCGACCGACAGCCTGGCGTTCTGCGCCATGAGCGGCATGAACGCTTCCGCGCAGCCTGCATGAAGTTGAAAGCGAACCACAACGACGAACATGGATGTCTCCCTCACCGAAACAGATAGACCATGCCCATGGACACAAAGGGCACATAGGTGACGAGGGCCAGCGCGAAGATGGCAGCGATGTACAGCGGCGCCATACTGCGCGCGATCGAAAGGACGCCGACACCCGAGATACGGGAAGCGACGTAGAGCGTCGCGCCGACCGGTGGAGTGAACAGGCCGATCGCCACGTTGCATGTCATGATGACGCCGAGATGTACCGGGTCGATACCAAAGGCCTGAGCGGTCGGCAGGAAGAGCGGCGCGGTCAAGAGGATCGCTGGAACCGGGTCGAGCACAAGGCCGAGAATGAGCAGAACGATATTGACCATCAGCAGGAACATCCATGGGCCGCTCGAGTAGGCCTGGACGAACTCGACGAGAATCTGTGGCATCTGTTCCAGTGTGATCAGCCATCCGAGCACGCTAGTCGCGCCGATCACCACCATCACCACGGCGCTTGTGACGAAGCTGTCGACGAGAAGTGACGGAAGATCTCGCAGCTTGAAGTCGCGGTAGACCACCGTTGTCACGAATAGCCCGTAAACTACTGCCAGCGCAGCCGCTTCAGTCGGCGTGACCCAACCGGTAAAGATCCCCCCGAGGATGAGGATTGGCATGAACAACGCGGGCGCCGTGCCGATAAACGACGACAAGAGCTCCTTCCCGGAGATGGTCCTGCCGCCAGGGTCGCATTTCGTGGTCTTGCCGACATAGTAGCAGACAGCCATGAAGAATAGGCCGAACATCAGGCCAGGCACCACTCCTGCAAGAAATAGGTCTGCGACAGATACGTTGCCGACAAACCCATAGATGAGCATGGGAATGGAGGGGGGAATGATGATGCCGATCGTACCTGCGGCTGCTACAAGGCCTGCCGCAAACGCAGTATTGTAGCCTTCACGCGCCATGTTCTTGATCATGACCGAACCGATAGCTGCGGAATCGGCGATTGCTGAACCCGATATGCCGCCGAAGATCATCGAGGCGCCTACGACCACCATGCCGAGCCCGCCGGCCATGAAACCGAAGGCGGCCCGGGCAAAACCGATGATGCGTAACCCAACGCCGCCACGGCTCATCATTTCGCCGGCGACGATGAAGAGCGGAATGGCAAGGAAGTGATTGGGCTCCACGCCCCCGATAAAGTTCAGGAAGAGTGCCTGAAGGGGATAGCCAAGATCGAACACGATGATCGGCAGAGTGGCGGTGAGCAGGATCGCCCACACCAACGGGATACCGAGAAATACTGTGGTGAGGAAGACGGCAACAACGAAAAGCAGGATCATGACAGCGCCTCACCACCATCGCTATGGTTGCCATGCGGCATCACTGGATGACGGAATTCGATATAGATATTGAACATGTGGAAGATCAAAGACACCGTCATGCCGGCGGGCATCGATGCATAGAGCAAGCCCATGGGCCAGTAGAGGACAGTCGTGGTTTGGTCCCAAGTGCGGATCGAAATTTGCCAGCCGATCACGATCAGCAGAAGCAGCAAGCCTGCGACTATTGCGTTGATCACCATATTGAGAATACGCAAGCCGATCCCGGGAAACAGCCCTTCAGCAATCTCCGTCACCCGCATATGCGCCCCACGGGCGATGGCTGCCGAACAGCCCAAAAACGTTGTCCAAAGTAAAAGAAAGCTTGTCACTTCAAGCGACCAGGCCAGATCAAAGCCAGCGAAACCGCGTAGGGCAGCGTTGCCAAAGACAAGCGTGAGGACGCAGAAGCCACCGACCATCAGACACAAGTCCACCAGGCCGCTAAGGAGCCGGAGGGCTCGCGGGTAAGATGCTCGATAATCCACCTATATCCTCCTCAAGTCGGGGAGCGATCAACCAGCCGCCCCCCTTTAGTGACGCTGGCAATCAGTTTGCGGGGATTGCTTCGCGGATCGATGCAGCGTCAGCGAGGATCTTCTCGACCGCCTCAGCACCATAAACGTCCTTCGCCTTCCCGTAGACCGACTGAACAGCGGAACGGAACGGCTCGATATCGGGCGTGCTAACCTTGGCGCCCGCAGCGGACATCTCCTCCAATTGCTTCTCGACCGAATTCTTCACCAGATCACGGCTGAACGTTGCCGAGTCCTTTGCAGCCTTCATGATTGCTTGCTTGTCCTCGTCGGAAAAGGACTGCCAGGTTTTCTCCGAGACTGTCAGCGGCAACGGGCTGTACACATGCCGCGTCAAAGTGATGTAGGGAGCCACCTCGTAGAAGCGCTGTGACTTGATCGTGTCGACAGGGTTCTCCTGACCATTGACGACGCCTTGCTGGATGGAGAGGTATACATCGGTGATCGGCATCACGACCGTTTGGAATCCCATCGCCTCCATCGACCAGCGGATCATGTCATTGGGAAACACGCGCATTTTCATTTTCTTCGCATCTTTGGGCGAAGTCAGTGGCTCACTGGTGGTAAAGCTGCGGAAGCCTGCCTCCCATGTGGACAGCACCCGAAAGCCTTTCTCCGGCAACTTCCCAAACTCACCCTGAAGCCATTCAGAATTGTCGTAGAGCTCCCAGCCCTGCTCATAGGTATCGACCAGGAACGGCATTGCAGTCAGGTTCAATGACGCCAGGTGTGGCGCGTAGGAGCCCGTGGCGGAAACAGTAAAGTCCACCGCACCGAACTGCATCATCTCGATGGCTTTCGGGTCGTTAGCCAACTGGCCCGACGGAAAGATTTTCACGTCATAGCGGCCGCTCGTATACTCGGCTACTTTTTCAGCGAAAACTTCCGCGGCGGCCTGGCGGGAACCTCCCGGATTATCGGTATGACTGAACTTCAGCGTTTGTGCCGCCGTTGCATGTCCGGCAAGAACCATTGCCAAAAACGCTGCTGCAGCACCAGCGGCTGTCACTTGCTTTACCATCTCTTGTCTCCTCCCAAAGAACAGCAATTTTCCGTTTGCATCATTTTGCGTATACATTAATTTATCCGTTGTCAACGACGCCGGATCACTCTATCCATCGGACGCAGCAATAGATGGATGGCTATCCCAGGTTCGAAGAGGCTCGGAGGAGATCGCAGTGGTGGATACAAGTCCGATACGCGTTGCCTGCTTGGGAGCAGGTTACTTCGCCCGCTTCCACTACGACGCTTGGAACAGGATTGACGAAGCTCTTTTGGTGGGGGCCTGTGACCGAGATATAGAACGTGCGCAGGCGACAGGTGTGGCTGCGTTCACGGATCCTGAAAACATGCTTTCTGCAACCCGCCCGGACCTGCTGGATATCATCACTCCACCTCCATCACACCTCGAAGCGATCCGCATCGCGCTAAGCGCCGGCGTGAAAAATATTATCTGCCAGAAGCCCTTCTGCCAAAACTACCTTGAAGCTCTGGAAGCGACGGAAATGGCGGAGAAGATGGGGGCCAATCTCATCATTCACGAGAATTTTCGTTTTCAGCCCTGGTACAGAACCATTCGCGCCGTGATAGATGCCGGCGAACTGGGCGATGTCTGTCAGATAACGTTCAGACTTAGGACAGGCGACGGACAAGGTGAGCATGCCTATATGGATCGACAGCCCTATTTTCGATCCATGCCGAAATTGCTGATGCACGAAACAGGGGTGCACTGGATTGACACGTTCCGGTATCTGCTTGGAGAGCCTGAGGCAGTCTACGCGGACATCCGAAGGCTCAATCCGGGCATTGCGGGCGAAGACGCAGGATATTTCATCCTCGATTTTTCCGGTGGTAGGCGCGCATTGTTCGATGGCAACAGGCTTCTCGATCACCGCGCGGACAATCACCGCACGACACTCGGCGAGGCCGCAATCGAAGGGACCAAGGGAACGGCTCTGCTTGACGGCAACGGGGTAGTAAGCCTTCGCGCATTTGGAGAGACCCGGGTGACCGAAGTTCTTTCCCGTCAGGCTTGGGCCGGCTTTGCGGGGGATTGCGTCCGGGCACTGAACGAGCATGTGGTGAGGGGCATGAAGGGGCTGGGTGAATTCGAAAACACGGCGAGAGACTATCTCAAGGTCATAGCGATAGAAGATGCCATATATGCATCAGCGGAAACCGGGCGGAAAATTTGGGGGTTCGATGACAATTGAGGCCGCAAAACAGAAATCCACGACAACCCATGCCGTTGACAGCATTCGCTCGCTGATATTCAGCGGCGAGCTGGCGGCTGGCACCGATCACTTGGAAAGTGAGCTGGCCGAACGGCTGGGCATATCGAGAACACCGGTCCGGGAAGCCACGTTGATGCTGGCGCAACAAGGGTTGCTGGAAGTACGACCTCGCAAGGGTGTTCGCATTTGCGCGCTTTCCGTGAAGGACATGGAAGAGGTCTATGCTGTTCTGACCGAGCTTGAGAGCCTGGCAGCCGAAGATGCCGCTCGTATGGGCTACAGCACCCGTGAACTCGCAAGCCTAAAATCGGCAATCGACAGCATGGATCGCGCGATCGCCGAACAGAACCTGGAGGATTGGGCCACCGCCGACGATCAATTTCACCACGAACTCGTCCGGCTTGGTGGCAATTCCAGGGTCCAGGCGATTGTGACAATGATGAGCGATCAGGTTCGCCGTGCCCGCTCCATTACCCTTCACATCCGGCCACTACCTGTGAAGTCGAACGAAGACCACCGGGAACTTTATGAGGCCATCAAGCGCGGAGACCCGCTCGCGGCCCGCGAAATCCACCGCCGCCACCGCAGCCAGGCCCGAGAACTGCTCGTGGGGATCCTGCATCGCCACCGGTTAAGCTTTCTGTAGCTGGACAGTATACAAATGTCTGTGTGCTGGCCGGACGGCCTCTGCGCGTGCGGGTATGTCCAGACATACGCTGTCGTCCTATCTACATGTCCCGACAAAGCCATTGCGCGAGTTGCACGCCCATTCAAGGGCGGCGGACCAAGCCCGCCTAAACATGCGGTTGGGGTCGGTTCGACGACTGCTTTTCCGCCAGGATGAGACTGTGACATTTGACCGATGAATTCAGTTCAGGACCAGCCCGCATCGACGACGAGCGTTTGGTTGGTAATTGCGCTCGCGCAATCGGAGGCGAGCATCAACACCGGGGCTGCAACATTTTCCGGTTCGATGAAACGTTTTAGACACTGGCTTGCAAAAACAGTTGTTTCGAATTCCGGGGTGAGCCAATTCTCGATCTGTCGCTTGGTGCGCACGAAGCCCGGGAGTACACAGTTGACCCGAATACCCGACGGACCAAGCTCCCTCGCAAGCGAATGTGTCAAACCTTCGATTGCCGCCTTCGCCGTGACGTACGCGGGAGCATTCGGCAGCCCGACGCGCCATGCAATTGAGCTCATGTTGATGATGGAACCTTTTTGCTTTCTGCGCATGGCGGGTATCACCGCCTGCGCCGCAAAGAAGTGATGATCAAGATTGATCGCCATGCGCTCTCGCCAATAGCCTGGTGTCACGTCCTCGATGCGATGGCGATCGTCATGTGCAGCGTTGTTGACCAACACATCAAACGGACCAAAAATCTCAACCGCAGCATTGAACCCGTGATTCAGCTGTTCGAGGTCCACCAGGTCCAGGTGCTGAAAGGCGACATTTTCGCCTAATTCGGCAAGGAGTGTCTGACTGGCGGCTTCGTCGCGATCAAAGAACACCACACTGGCTCCCTGATGCGAAAACGCGGCAACGATCGCCGCGCCAATACCGCTGGCACCGCCCGTGACGGCCACGACCTTGCCACGGAGATCGGGATAAATCGCCTCGGTCATAGCCGTTGCTCAGTCGCTGGATCGAAGAGACACGCTTTCGTCATATCGACAGCAAAGGAAACCGTGTCCCCTTGCGATGGAGCGTGATCGGGTTCACAGGCAATCACCGCATCCGAGCCGCCAATCGTAACCATCAGGATCGTTTGCGACCCCGTTGGTTCCACCATATCCACTTTGGCCCGCATGATGACGGATTGCCCCCCCTTGCGCTCGGCACGCTGTTCGTGCGCGGGCGAGAAGTGTTCAGGGCGCACACCGAGCACAATGTTCCGGTCCGGGGCCAGGTTGCTGAAGGTCCCGGAGGGCAAAGGCAAGACCGAACCATCGCCGGCTGCGAGAACAAGTCCCACTCCGCTCTCGCTTCGGGCAACGCGTGCATCCAGAAAATTCATCGTCGGCGAGCCCATGAAGCTCGCGACGAACCGGTTCACGGGCCGCTCATAGATCATCTTGGGCGTATCATATTGCTGCAAGACACCCTTGTGCATAACAGCTATGCGAGACGCCAGGGTCATGGCTTCGATCTGGTCGTGGGTCACATACACGGTCGTTTTTCCGACATTCTGGTGCAGCTTTTTGATCTCGGTTCGCATTTCAATACGAAGCTTTGCGTCGAGGTTGGAGAGCGGCTCATCGAAGAGGAAGAGCTTGGGATCGCGCACAAGCGCCCGTCCCATGGCAACACGCTGCCGCTGACCACCTGAAAGCTGACTTGGCTTGCGATCGAGCAACGGTTCGATCTGCAACAAGGCCGACACACGATCAATCGCCTCCTGCTGCTGGGCTTTCGGGACATGACGGCTTTCCATGCCAAAGGTCATGTTCTCGCGAACGCTCATCGTTGGATAGAGCGCATAGCTTTGGAACACCATGGCAATATCGCGATCCTTAGGCGCCCGATCATTGACGAGAATGTCGTCAATGCGGATTTCGCCCGAGGTTACACTTTCCAGGCCGGCGATGATCGACAAGAGGGTGGACTTGCCACAGCCCGACGGACCGACAAGCGCGACGAACTCCCCGGACTCGGCTTCAAGATTTATATTTTTCAGAACCTCGACGCTGCCATAGCTTTTGCGCAGATCCTTGATCAGAAGAGATGACATAGGTTTCAACTTTCTATTTGACCGCGCCCTGGGTGAGGCCTCGGACGAAATACTTGCCCCCGACGAGATAGATGAAGAGCGGTGGAATGGCCGCCATGATCACGGCGGCGGCCTCGACATTGTAGTGACGTTCGCCGGTTCCAGAGCCGGAAAAGGCCACGATGGCCGAGGTGATCGGCTGGTTCGCACCCGATGTAAAAACGGTGCCGAATAGAAACTCGTTCCAGATCCCGGTGAATTGCCAGATCACTGCGACGATGATGATCGGCGGCGACAGCGGCAATATGATCCGGCGAAAGATGCGCCAGAACCCGGCACCGTCGATACGCGCCGCCTTGATTAGGTCATCGGGAATGTTGACGAAGTAGTTGCGGCAAAAGAGCGTGGTGAATGACAGTCCCTGAACCGTATGCACCAGGACCAGCCCCGATATTGTGTTCGACAATCCAAGTTTGCCCAACACGAACGCCCACGGGAGCAACGTCATCTGGGCGGGCATGAACACACCGAGTGTTATGATACCGAACAGAGCATCGGATCCGCGAAATCGCCATTTCGACAGGACATAGCCGTTCACCAACCCGATAGCCGTTGACAGAATCGTCGCCGGAACGGCCATCATCAGCGAGTTCTTGAAGAAACGTGATACGCCTTCACAGGTGCCTCCGATGCAGAAGGTGCTCCAGGCTTCGCCCCAATATTGCAAGGAAACATCATGCGGCCAGGCGATGAAACCGCTGCGCACGATTTCATCCAGGGGGCGCAATGTGTTAATCAGGATGATCACGAGAGGAACGAGATAGCCCAGGGCAAATATTGTCAGGGCCATGTAGACGGAGGTCTTGGACAGTATGCGCTGCCGGAAGCTTCCGGTTGAAAGAGGATCGAAATCGCGATGGGGTACGGCGTCAGCCATGATGGGCTCCTTCTCTGCTCCGGCGCCATGCGGTGTAGGCAGTATAGGGAACGAGCACTGTTGCGAGTGCCAAAAGGATCATCACTGCTGCGGCTGCGCCTTGGGCAATCTGGCCACGCTGGAACATCAGGTCGTATACGACGATGGCCGGCACTGTAGTGGCAACACCTGGGCCACCCTGTGTGAGGGCGACCACAAGGTCGTAAGTTTTAATCGCAAACTGCAACAGAACCACCGCGACGGCCAGGAATATCGGCCAGATCACCGGCAGGATCACACGCCGGTAGGTGCGCTGAAGCGAAGCGCCGTCAATTTGGGCAGCCTTGATCAGATCTCCGTCCACCGAGCGCAAGCCGGCGAGGATAAGGGCCATCGCAAATCCCGAAGCATGCCATATCCCCGTGATAACGACGACGTAGATCGCGAGGTCGCGATTGGTGATCCAGTCGAATCGGGCAGCCAGCCAGCCCATGTCCTTCAGAGCCAGCTCCACACCGGTTTGCGGATGAAAGATCCAGCGCCACACTGTGCCGGTCACGATGAAGGATATCGCGAGCGGATAAAGATAAATCGTTCGCCACACCGACTCGAAACGGACACGCTGGTCAATCAGGATCGCCAGCAGTGTTCCCAGAATCATGGAACCGACGACATAGAGCAAGCCGAAGAGGAACAGGTTCTGATACGCGACCGTCCAGCGCTTGTTTTGCCAAAGTGCTGCATATTCATGAAACCCGGCAAACGTCGGATCTGGCAGGACAGTCGACGCCGAAACAGACAGCCAGACTGTCCAGAGCGAAAACAGCACGACATAAGTCAGTGTTGCGAATACCGTCGGGATCAAGACGATCTGTGGCATATGGTCGGCCAGCCACCGGCCTCTGGCGTGCAGATACCCAGCCTCTATTTGCGAGCGCATGTTCTTTCCCAATCTTTCATGTCATATCGGGTGCCGCCTCATGGAACTCGTGCTCCATGAGGCGGTGTTTCCGCTATTGCTGGGCTTCGACAGCATCGGCTAACTGGTTTGCGCCCTGTTCAGGTGTGATGCTGGTGTCGGCGACGAATTCGGTGATCACCTCCATCATGGCGCCGCGATACTTCTGCAGCACGGTCATGTTGTGAGCCATGGAGCGAACCAGCGTGCCCTCGGCCACAGAGGCTTTCAGATCGGACTGGCTTTTCTGCTGACACTGCGTGAAGCCGCCGGTCGACAAGTCCACGTCAGTACGCGAGGGGATAGACCCCTTGGCGACGTTGAATGTGACCTGGAATTCCGGTGACATGATCGTCTTGGCCAGCAATTGCTGCCCTTCGATATAGTCGGGATCCTTCTGTTTGAAGAACACCACGGAATCCGCATTCAAAATGTACCCATTGCCACCCCAGTTCACCGGGGTCTGGCTGCAAAGGTAATCGACATCTTCGTTGTAGCCCGCCAGATTTGCGGATGCGACCGTCCAGTCCCCCATCAGGAAGAAAGCGGCATCGCCATCCATGGTCATCGCCATCGATTGCTCCCATGAGCGACCATTGATGCCGGAATCCATGTAGCCAACCATTTTGCGCAACTGCGCAAAGGCATCGATCATCCCCTGACTTCGCATGGCTTCGGTATCAGCTTCCTGGAAAGCCTTGCGATAGAGATCGATGTCCATTCCATAAACGACGCTGTCGAATGTCGTGGTATCGGCCCAATCTGCGGCGCCATGAGCGATACAGATCTTTCCGGCTGCCACGATCTTGTCGCAGGCGGCATTGAATTCATCCCAGGTGCCGGGAACGGCCAGGCCCAGTTCGTCGAGGATTTTTTTCGAGCTGTAAAGCCAGTTCACCCGGTGGATGTTCATCGGGGCGGCAACCCAGTGGCCGGTCGGCTTCATCACAGAGATCAGTTCCGGTGCGACCACCGCGTCCCAACCTTCGGCGGTGGCCAGGTCATCCAGATTGGCTGTCTGTCCAGTCTGGTTCCATTCCGTGATTTCGGGCCCCTTGAGCTGTACGGCCGCCGGTGCGTTGCCCGCAACGACGTCAGAGCGAAGCTTGGCAAGGGTGTTGGAGGTGTGGCCGGAAATTGCGGTCTGTTCCCACTTGCCGCCGGCGGCCTCGAACATTTCGCCAAGCTTGGCGATTGCCGCAGCTTCCGATCCCTGCGCCCACTGGTGCATCATGTTGGTTTTCGGCTGCGCATGCAGCGCCAATGCGCTTGTACTGAATGCCAAAGCAGCGATCGCTGCCGTCCTTAGCTTCTGTCTGGTCTTCTCCATAATGGGCTCCTCCCGTTGATGATGGACAATAGAATTCACGTCGATCAGCGAAGCTGCTCGTGAACGGTAACGGCTGCAGTGATTGTCTTGTGGTCCGTTAGCCGGACGTTTGTGGAGTATTCAGATCGTGATACCTCCATCAATGTTGATCGTTTGGCCGTTGACGAAGCTCGCCTCGTCCGAAGAAAGGAAGGCGCACACGGCGGCAATTTCCTCAGGGGTGCCGAGACGCCCCGCCGGCTGGCGGTCAAGAAACAATTTTTCCGCCGCGGCCATGCCTCCCAGGCTGTCTGCCAGATCTGCCATGCGACCACGCAGTGACGGGCTATCTACAGTGCCAGGGCAGATCGCGTTGAAGCGGATGTTCTCTCGCAGGTAGTCCGCTGCGCAGGCCTTTGTCAGGCCGATAACACCGCCCTTTGCGGCACCATAGGCCGCGCGCCTGGGGAAGCCTTTGATTGATGAGGCGACAGAGGCAATCGTGATGACGCTGCCACCATGGTTTTTCATTTTCGGAATGACAGCCTTCAGCGCGATGTAGGTACTGTCGAGGGTGAGATTGAGACTGCGACGCCAATCTTCTGGGCCGCATTCCTCGATCGTTCCTTGATGCACAAAGCCAACGGCGTGGACCAGGATGTCGATCCGCGGGAAGGACGCAACCCAATTGCCGATCGCCTCAGAGTTTGTTGCATCCAGAACGGTCGTCCTTGCCGCAGTCAGGTCTGCCAGCGCTGAGGCGCTCAGATCGCAAGCACTCACATCTGCACCGTCCCGGGCCAGGCGTTCGGCGACGGCGCGTCCGATTCCCTGTCCCGCGGCAGTCACCAGCGCAACCTTCCCTGCCAGGGGCCCCTTTGCATTAGTGGTTGTCACGGGGGATACCTTTCGTCTGTGCGATATGCTGGTATTTGACCGCTGGCTTAAGGACCATGCCCTGGTCGAATTGATCCACCATTCCACGTTGAATTTCCTGCCACGGCGTCTGGTGTTGAGGATAGGCAAAGCCGCCTTCCGCCAACAGGGCGGCTCGCCGTTCCGCAATTTCTTCCTCCGAAAGACGGACATTGACCGTTGCAAGCTTCAGATCCACGCGAACGATGTCGTCGGTGCGCAAGATCGCCAAGCCGCCCATGACCGCCGCTTCCGGGCTGGCATTGAGAATCGAGGGGGATCCGGATGTTCCGGACTGTCGTCCGTCTCCAATGCACGGCATTGCTGTTACGCCGCGCTGTATCAGGGCACCAGGCGGCTGCATGTTGACCACCTCGGCACCGCCGGGATAGCCAACGGGACCAGTTCCGCGGATTACGAGAATACAGTTCTCATCGATGCGGAGTGCCGGATCATCGATGCGGGCATGGTAATCTTCGGGGCCATCGAACACGATCACTCGCCCTTCAAAGGCCTCAGGATCTTCGGGATTGCACAGGTAGCGGTCCCGAAACTCGTCGGAAATAACGCTGGTCTTCATAATCGCGGTGTCGAACAAATTGCCCTTGAGCGCGAGAAATCCGGCACTTTCCTTGAGCGGTTCGCCAAAAGGTCTGATCACTTCGGTGTTCAGCACCCTGGCGTCGGCATAAGCCTGTTTCACCGTTTCGCCCGTGACCGTCATGGCGTCGGGATGCGGCAAAGCGCCAGCTTTGAGCAGCTCTGCCATCACGCCTGGCACACCACCCGCGCGATGAAAATCCTCCCCGAGATACCTCCCCGCCGGCTGCATGTCGACGAGCAACGGGATATGATGGCCGACGTCCTGCCAGTCCTTGTTGTTGAGGTCCAATCCGAGATGCTTCGCAATGGCGATCAGGTGGATCGGCGCGTTTGTTGACCCGCCTATCGCTGAGTTCAGCACAATGGCGTTCTCAAAGGATTCCCGCGTCATGATGTCGGACGGCTTCCTGTCGGCAAGCACCATTTCGACGATACGGCCGCCGGTTTCATAGGATATCTGGCCGCGCTCGCGGTAAGGAGCCGGGATAGCAGCCGATCCAGGCAACTGCATACCAAGCGCTTCGGCAAGCGCATTCATTGTGCTGGCTGTACCCATCGTATTGCAGTAGCCCACAGATGGTGCAGAGGCCGCCGCGACATCCATGAACTCGTCATAGTCAATCTGGCCAGCCGCCAGGTTCTGGCGCGCTTCCCAGATTGCAGTTCCCGAACCGGCTCGTTTTCCCTTGTGCCATCCGTTCAGCATGGGCCCCACGGACAAGGCAATCGCCGGTATGTTCACAGTGGCCGCCGCCATAAGCATTGCCGGAGTAGTCTTGTCGCAGCCAATCGTCAGCACAACGCCATCAATGGGGTAGCCGAAAAGCGTTTCGACAAGCCCGAGATAGGCAAGGTTCCGGTCAAGTGCTGCCGTCGGTCGCTTGCCGGTTTCCTGAATAGGGTGGACGGGGAACTCGAAGCATATGCCACCTGCTGCGACAATTCCTTCCCGTACGCGCTTTGCCAATTCGATATGATGCCGGTTGCAGGGCGAGAGATCCGAGCCTGTCTGGGCAATGCCGATGATTGGTTTGCCCGACTGCAATTCGCTGCGGGTGATGCCGAAATTCAGATAGCGCTCGATATAGAGAGCCGTCATCCCGGGATTGTCAGGATTGTCAAACCAGCTTTGCGAACGGAGCTTCATCGGGAAGTTCCTAATATGTGGCTCGACCACCGGACAGGTCGAAGGCTGCCCCCGTGGTGAAGGAATTTTCAGCGGATGCCATCCAAAGGATCATGCTCGCGATTTCGTCGACGCTGACAAAACGTCCACGCGGAATTTTCGACAGCATGAAGTCAATAAACTCCTGGCTGACCTGGTCGAGGATACGGGTCTTCGCCGTGGCGGGTGTGACACAGTTCACGGCGATGTCGTGGCCGGCCAATTCTTTTCCGAGCGACTTCGTCATGGCAATGACCGCTGCCTTCGACGCGGAATAGGCCGAGGCATTCGGGTTGCCCTCCTTACCAGCGATCGACGCGACGTTGACGATACGCCCATAATTGCGCGCCATCATGCCGGGGGTGACGGCTTTGCAACACAGCAACGTGCCCTCAACATTGACCTTTTGCACTTGGCGCCACTTGTCCAAGGGGTATTCGACAAGCGCACTTGTCGGCCCGGCAATTCCGGCACTGTTGACAAGGATATCAACTTTGCCGAACGCTTTTTCTGTCTGCCCCATCGCGGCCTCGACACTGTTTTCGTCGCTGACGTCAACCTGAACCAGCATCCGCTGTGCCTCGGGGATTGCCACAATCTTGGCCTCAAGTGCGCCAACATCCATGTCCCAGATAGCCACGCGAGCACCGGACTTGGCCATGCGCTCGGCCACCGCCGCACCAATTCCGTTGGCGCCGCCAGTAACCACCGCGACCACGTCGGAATAATCGTAGCTGTTCATTTGATCACCTCTTCAATCGGAACAACCACCTGATGCTGGGTGCCAAGCCCGCCAATACCCAGAGAAACCCTGTCGCCCGGGTTGAGAAATCTGGGCGGCTTCATGCCCGCACCGACTCCCGGCGGGGTTCCCGTGCAGATCAGATCGCCCGGCTCCAGCTGGCAGAACTCGCTCATGTAGGAGACGATGGTCTCCACGTCGAAAATCATCTTCGCGGTCGTGCCTCGTTGCATTCTGTCGCCATTGACGTCCAGCCACATATCGAGGGCCTGAACATCGTCCAGTTCATCTACCGTCACCAGCCAGGGGCCTGTCGGGCAGAAGTTCGGGAAGCTCTTTCCCTTCACCCACTGTCCGCCACGCTCCATTTGCCATGCGCGCTCGGAGACATCGTTGACCAGCACGAAGCCTGCGACATGATCCATGGCGGCCTCGCGGCCAATATTCAGGGTTGGCTTGCCGATGACGATGCCCAACTCGACCTCCCAATCGAGCTTGGTCATCTTTGGTGAAAACAGGATTGGATCCTCGGGGCCGCAAAAGGTCGCGGAGGACTTGTTGAACAGAATGGGCTCCAATGGCACCGGGAGGCCCGCCTCGGCGGCATGGTCGGAATAGTTCAGCCCGATGCACCAGATGTTGAGCGGCTGCGACATTGGTGGGGCAAGACGAAGGCCCTCGGTTGCCACGATCGGCAGCGCTGTGAGATCTGCCGCATGCAAAAGGCTGATCAGATCTGGGGACAATGTCTTCGGTCCAAAGTCCTCGACAAGAGAGGATACATCCCGCGCTTGTCCGTCACTGTCCATGACGCATGGAATTTTCTTTCCGAGGCGTTCGCCATAACGCAGGAGCTTCACTTGCTGTTTCCTTCTGATTGTCTTGCCCACCAGGTATTGGCCAAGGGCCTGCCAGCAACAAATGCTGCCCCCCCCAGCTCATCCCCGATCCGCAGGCATTCATTCCATTTCGCCATTCGTTCAGAGCGAGTGAACGAACCGACCTTCAATTGTCCGGCATTCAGCCCAACGGCGAGATGGCAGATCGAGACATCTTCGGTCTCACCCGAGCGCGCCGAAACGATAGTCTGGTAATTGCGGGCCTTGGCGGCGGAAAGACAGGCCAGGGCTTCCGAAACCGTGCCGGCCTGATTGACCTTGATAAGTACGGCGTTGCAGGCGCCCGCCTTGACCGCTGCGGCCACGAGATCGGCATTGGTCACGAGATAATCGTCACCGATAATCTGGACCTTGCCGCCGAACTCCCGGGTGAATGCCGTCATGCCTTCGATATCATCCTCGGCGAGCGGATCCTCGATGGAGGCGATCGGGTAATCCTTGATCCAGCGCCCGAGCAGATCGATCATCTGATCGCGATCGAGGTCACGCTCTTCAAGCGCCAGGCGATAGCGCCCCTTGGTGCCAAACTCCGAGGCCGCGATATCGAGCGAAATGACCACGCGCTCGCCCGGTGTCTCGCCTGCAGCCTCGATGGCACGCACCAGTGTTTCAAGTGCCTGCTCATTGCTGTCAAAGACTGGCCACCATCCTCCTTCATCTGCGACCCCGACGGAATGCCCCTTGGCCTTCATGAGCGAACCGGCCGCACGGTAGATTTCTGATGTGACCTCGAGCACTTCGTCGAAGCTGGCGGCACCGGGGACCATGACCATAAAGTCCTGCACATCGACCCGTCGGCCGGCATGGGCGCCGCCGCCGAAAATCTGGATCTCCGGAAGAGGTAGCGTTGGCGCCTCACCCGTCAGGTCGGCGACATGCCGCCATAGGGGGACGGCTTTTGCGGCTGCAGCCGCATGAAGAACGGCAAGTGACGTCGCAACCATGGCGTTCCCGCCCAGTTTCGATTTCAGTGGGGTTCCGTCCAGCGCGATCAGCGCCGCATCGACTGCGGCCTGATCGTTGGAATCCATGTCTTTGAGACGCGGCGCAATGAGGTCGTTGACGTTTGCGACCGCCCTTCTGACGTCCATTCCTTGCAGGCCAGTACCACCATCGCGGAGGTCGAGCGCCTCGCGCGTTCCACGCGAAGCACCGGCTGGCGCTATTGCCCGGCCGCTCACTCCGGATGCGGTCTTGACCTCGACTTCAACCGTGGGATTGCCGCGACTGTCCCAAACTCTGCGAGCACGAAGCCCGGTTATTGCCGAAGCGTTCATTCTCTGGTCCTCATTGCATTCTGTTCAATAATTCGGAGAGCGTCGCCGGCGGCTGCCCAATCAAGGGAACGGCTTGCGCACGCACGTCTGCCTGCTCCGAAAGGGCAAGATATTCTACCGGCGATTTTCCATCGACCCGCGCCAGCATCAGCGCGGGTAGCAGGACTGCAAGCCTTTCCTCAAAAGCGCCTGCGGATTCCCAGCGTATCCAACCCTTGTAGGCGCGCCACATATCCAATACGGCCTGTCGGAGAGGACCTCGGATCTCGGGAACATGGCAGGACTTCAAAAGCAGATGGTTCATACAGAAGGCGACGTCGAAGACCGGATCACCCATTGTGGCGCATTCGGCATCCAGAATGATCGGCTGTTGGTTTCGCCAAAGGATATTCTTGGGACTGACGTCACCATGAACCAGCGCAATCCCGGAAGACTTCTGCTGGTCCGCCAGCGCGATCAGATTTTTGGCGAGGCTTGGATATTGCTCAGCTGTGAACCGCAGATAAGGCTCCAGACGCAAAGCATCGAAATCCTCGGCATTGGCAAAGGGTGAACGATCGAAGGCCGGCGCAGTTGAAGCTGCATGAATGCGACCGAGCGTATCAGCCACAGAGACCGCGTCGCCTGCGACAGGCTCGCCCTGCAAAAGGGCGGACTTCCACAAATAGACGTCGGCGCCATCTATGAATTCCATGGCAAAGCCATTTTCGGCGTCGGACCAACCATAGAGCGCCGGGACTGCTCCTGGCACGACAGTCCCGGCAAACTCCAGCCAGGCGTATTCAGCACGTCCCCGATGGAGGGGCGCAAACCAGTCAGCCTGGACCTTGAGCTTCGCCAACGCGAATTTTGCGCAAATCGTGCGGTTGCCGAATGTCACCGCTGCAATGTCGGATGCCACCCCACCGGTCAGGCGACGCACCGCCACGACTTCTGACGGGGTAATCAGGCCAAGATCAAGTAGCAGCGCCTGACAATGACGTTCGAATTCAGAGACCACACCAAACTCCAAAGATGTTCACGTGAACTGTGCACGTGAACATCTATCGACTTCATCGTTGACATGTCAATCCGTACGGCGAAGAATCTACGACACGATTTTACGAACCGAGAGAACCCCCAGTGCGCGCCACGATCAAGTCCATCGCAAGAGACCTGAACATTTCCCACATGACGGTCTCGCGCGCCTTGAATGGCAGTCCCAATGTCAGTGAAGAAACGCGAAAGCTCATTGTAGCTCGCGCCCGCGAGCTGGGGTACGTGAAAAGTTCGGCCGCTAATACGATGCGCGGAGATCGGACAGCCATTGTCGGGTTGCTGCTGCCCAATATCATCAACGAATTCTATGCGCAGTTCGCCAATACGCTCGCCCTGCTTTGTGCCGAGCATGGGCTCGACGTCGTGATTCATCTGACCAGTGATGACAGTGAAAAAGAGCACCAGGCACTCCTGAGACTTCAGGGCTTGCAGGCGGCGGCCGTGATCATGGTACCCACATCCCAGGCCGGTCTGGGCGATTTTCCCATTCCGCAGTCGATGATGATCATTGATCTAATCCGCACCAGCGAACACCCACAACCAAGCGACCAACTATTGTTGGATGATGGCCCATCCATTGAGGCGGCGGTCGATCATCTGGTCGCCACCGGCCGGAACAATATCGGCTTTATCGGCGCAGACGCTTCTTTGTCATCCGGACGCGGCCGCTTTGCCGCATTCCGGTCAGCACTGCAGCGCAACGGCATGGACGTCGATAGGCGGTTGGTGCGCACCGGACAGCCGAGTTTCAACATGGGCCATGACAATGCCGTGTCCCTGTTGGACGGCGCAGTCCCGCCTGGGGCGCTTGTTTGTGGCGGCTTCGAAATCTCAAATGGAGCACTTGAAGCCTGCCTCGAGCGTGGCATGCAATTTCCCGAAGGAATGGCGTTTGTAGGCTACGGTGATCCACCCGCCTATAAATGGATCGCCGGCGGCATCACGACCATCAGCCTTTCGACCGATGATATAGCGCAGCGCGCCGTCGCCATGATCCTGGATTCGGCTGATGAGCGACCTCACTCAACCGGTCGCTCCCCCACAGCGTTGATCGTGCGAAAGTCGGCATGAGCGGGCCTAACTGCCCTGAGCCCTTCCCTTTGCGCCCAGGGCAGTTAGCGCCTCAGGCTGTGGCGTGATGTCGTTTGCGAATCCAACGGATTCATCGGGAACAGGCAGAGAGCTCTTTGCAGCGGCCTGCTCGAGGACCCCACAGGGCATCACGGCCCCTCAACCTTCAGTCACTGTCACGCAACGGCTGCTCCACGACGAGGCCTCATGAATAGCTCGAACCTGAGTATTACCGGCTGGATTGCGCAACTTTTGCTGATGCGACGCGTTAAGGACCCGACCTTCGGAATCTTTGAGCCATGGTTGAGCGCTCAGGGCCCGAGATGTTCGAAATGCTTCGAGCATGAACGAGGAGCGAGAGCAAGGTGCGCTTCAACAGTGCCATCAAAGAGATCATAAGCAGTTCCTGCCGATCAACTGCGTCATGTCAATTGCAGCTAATCTGAATCTTCCCGATCAGATTTTCACGTTACCTGCCAAACGGGCTCGAAGCGGCCACGTTCGCACGGTGAACTGCCAAACGACACCTACACCGCAACCACGCAAGCCGGCTGGTCAGACACCGATGAAATCAACCGCGCCTCTGACAAGACCGGTTTGTGAACAACAATTCCATCAGGCCCGATGGCGCAAACTGAAGGCTGCCCTCCGCAGCTCGATTTCCAACATGCTGAACGTGCTCCCATTGCCTCCTATAGAACCGTGACGGCTCAGACATTGACCTTGCCGCCATCCACGTTCAGCGTTTGTCCAGTTACGAAGTCACTGTCAGACGTAATCAGATACATCAGCGAACCCAGCAGGTCCTCCGGCACCATTTCCCGCTTGATCGAGCGCGACTGGACAGTTGGCGCCCGCGCCGGATCGAAACCCGTGTTGCCTTGGAGCGCTTCGCTTTCGGTCAGCCCCGGCGCGATGGCGTTGACCTGGATGTTCTTGTCGCCCAGCTCGCGACCATGGCAGCGCGTGAGCGCAATGACTGCGCCTTTTGATGCCGTGTAATGGGACAGACCGGGAGGCCCGTAATAGAACGTGCCGGACGCGATGTTGACGATCTTTCCGCCTCCGGCGCGCAACATCGCCGGCACCACCGCCTTTGTGGCCTGATGCACGCCTCTTGCGTTGACCGTCATGACCTTGTCGAATTCATCATTGTCGATCTGCATGAATGGCTTGGGCTCAAGCGCGGCAAAAATCGATGCGTTGTTGACAAGAATGTTCAGGCTGCCGAATTGCTTTTCAGTTGCCTCAACCATGGCAGCAAGATCGGCGTCCGACGTGATGTTGACGCTCAGACCGATCGCCGAGCCGCCGTCCCTTTTTATTGCGGCGACTGTTGCATCCGTATCCAAGACATCGGTCACCACGACATTGGCGCCCTCCTGCGCCATGCGTTTCGCCATCACGGCCCCAATTCCGCGGGCTGCGCCTGTTATGATTGCGGTTTTGCCTTCAAGACGGGCCATTGCTGCCTCCTTGTTCAGGTTTCGATTTCCAGAATTCTCGCGACTTCAGGCCAGCTCGTAGCCCCGTTTTCGAGCAGATCATTGGTCAGGTCTTCAGGCACCCAATCGATCAGGCATTTCCTGAAATTTTGCAGCGCCTCGATCCTGGCAAACCATTGCTCAACATTGGGCAGCCGACCGTTTTCCCACATGCCGCGCATCGACATCATGGCAAGCCGATTGACGTAGGGGGTCATGGCGATATCGGCGATGGAGAATTTATTGCCTACCAGCCAGTCATCGCCGCCACTCAGCGCGTCTTCCATCTTCTGCAGATAGCGATCATAGAGCTTCACCTTCTCTGCAGCACCGGGAGCCGCGAATCCGTAGCGGGTAAAGCTGTCCTTCTGGCTCTTCCAGTTCGATGTGACGGAGAATGGAGGGGTTGATGCCAGGAAGTCCTTCACCCCTTGCTCGCCAAGGTTCTTCAACACGGTGTGCCGGTGCGAGCAGACAAAGGTCACTGCGCCGCAGGCTGGATGCAGGTCTTCGTCTACCGCCTTGGTCCAGTATCTGGCCTGTGCGCGCTCCCACGGGTCAGTCGGATGAACGCTGGTTTCCGGCGCGATATGGTCGAGATATTCGATGATCACCGTGCTGTCGAGGATGACCGTTTGGTCATGCACGAGGGTCGGGACCACGCCTTTGGGATTGAGGGCCAGATAGTCCGGGGTGAACTGCTCTCCCTTGAGGATGTCGATATAGACGCCATCCCAATCGAGCCCTTTTTCAGCCATGGCGAAGCGCACCTTGGCGGCACAAACAGAAGATCCGTGATGATAGAGGGTGAACATTCTCGTTTCCTTGGTTTACGGCCCGAACATTGAGTTCGGCAAATACAGAGCGATCTGGCGAAACAGGAGCAGCAGGGTGATCGCTGCATTTGCTCGCTGCTCTTAAAGCTGAATGGTCACCCATTTCAGTTCCGTCATCGCCTCCATGTCAGCATCCGTGCCCTCCCGGCCGACGCCGCTTTCACCGTTGCCGCCAAACGGTACATGGGCCTCGTCATGAATGGTGGGTCCGTTGATGTGGCACATGCCGGCACCGATGTTGCGGGCGAAGTGAAACGCCCGGTCGATGTTCTTGGTGAATATCGCAGAAGACAGGCCGAACTCCGTATCATTTGCCCGCTCAAGACCCTCTTCGTAGCTGTCGATCGGGTAGATCGAGGTGACAGGCCCGAAGGTTTCGGATCGACAGACAGTCATCTCTTCGGTCACGCCGGTCATCAGTGTTGGCTGGCAGCGATTGCCCTCCCATCCCCCGCCGGTCACAATCTTCGCACCCTTGGCCACCGCGTCGGCGATATGGTCTTTCACCCGCTGCCGCTGCCGCTCCGAAATGATCGGAGCAATGACAGTGGCGGGATCACGCAGATCCCCCATCCCGACCTTCGAAGCAATCATGGCAAACCGCTTGACGAATTCATCGAATATCGGCCGCTCGACATAGAAACGGCTGGAGCCGATGCAGGCCTGCCCGCCGAACATGAAGATCGAGCGCGCCACCAGCGGCATAGCCTTGTCGAGATCGGCATCGGCCATCACAAGCGTTGGACTCTTGCCGCCCAGTTCCAGTGTATTGGGTGTCTTGTTCCTTGCGCAGATCTCGCTGATGTGCTGGCCGACGACAGAAGAGCCGGTGAATGTGACGAAATCCACATCCTTGTGGCTGGTCAGGGCATCGCCGATCTCGTGGCCGTAGCCGGTGACCACGTTGTACGCCCCGTCCGGAAACCCGGCCTCGGCCACGATCGAGGCAAACAGCAGCGACAAATGCGGCGCCATTTCCGAGGGCAGATGGACCACCATGTTGCCAACGGCCAGGGCGTTGGCAACGAGCCGGGTCGTCTTGATCAGAGGCACATTGAAGGGCGTGATTACCGCGACCACCCCGAGCGGCTCGCGGATCGACATCGAGAATTTGCCCGGTGCGTCGGATGGAATGGTTTCGCCCCGCACATTCCGGCACAGGCCGGCGGCGGCACGGACCATGGTCAGGCCCTTTTCGAATTCGAACATGGCCTTCTGGACCGGCGAGCCGATCTCGTCGATCAGGCAATCGAGCAATTCCGCCTTGCGCGCCTCCATGATTTCGGCGACGCGCAAAAGCCAGCGCTCGCGGTCCTTGGGCAAGGTTTCCCGATATCCAGCAAACGCGGACTTGCCTACAGCAACAGCCTTGCGCATATCGCCATCTGTTCCCCTCGCCGCGCGGGCGTAAAGGCTGTCGTCCAGCGGATTGAGCACCTCAAAAGTGGCACCGGTATCGGCATCGATCCACTCGCCACCAATGAAGTGTTTGAGTGTTTTGACGTCGGGTTTCGTTTTCATGGAACGGCTCCTGCTGCTATCCGCCGACGATTGTCTGTGGCAAGAAAAGTGCTATTTGCGGAAAAAGGATGAGAAGGCCGATCATCGCGGCCATGGCGAACCAGAAGGGCCAGATACCACGGAAGATCTGGCTCATCGGCACTTCGGGCGCGATGGATTTGACGATGAAGACATTGATCCCGACCGGCGGGCTGATCATGCCCATCTCCAGCACGATCACCACGATAATGCCGAACCAGATCAGGTCCCAGTCAAGCCCGATCGCGATCGGGATGACAACCGGGATCGTCAGCACCAGCATCGCCATGGATTCCAGGAACATGCCGAGAAACATGTAGGCAAGGATGATGACCATTAGAACACCCAGGTCGCCGATTGGCAGCGAAGTCAGGATGGTGACCAGATCTGCGGGCAGGCCGGTCAGAGACATGAAGGGAATGAAGACGAACGCGCCGATAATGATCAGAAAAACCGTGCCGGTGGCATTCATGGTCTGAATGATCACGTCACGCACCGCCTTGGGCGTCAGCGACCGGCGCCAGAGGGCAACGATGAGTGTGAAGAATGCACCAACAGCGGACGCTTCAACCGGCGTGAAAAAACCCGTATACATGCCGCCGATTGTCACCAGGACCACCCCCAGGATCGGCGAAGCACGTCCAAGCGAGGCCCACCGTTCTTCCCACCCCGAGATTTTGCCGCAAGGACCTGCCTCGGGCTTGCGTGCGACGACGAGATAGATTGCAGCGATGAACAGAAGCGTCAGAATGATGCCCGGGAACACCCCGGCCATGAACAGCCGCCCGATCGATTGCTCGGTCAAAACGGCATAGATGATCATGCCGCCCGATGGCGGGATCAGAAACCCGAGCGTTCCGCCGGCAGCAACCGATCCGGTGGCCAGACTGTCAGAATACTTGTACCGCTTCATCTCGGGCAGGGCGACGCGGCCCATGGTGACGGCCGACGCCAGAGACGAGCCGGAAAGCGCGGCAAAGCCCGCACAGGCGGCGATGGTGGCCGAAGCCAGACCACCACGGAAATGGCCCATCCAGCTGTATGCTGCGGCAAACAGGTCTTTCGACATTCCCGAAACACCTGCCAAGCTGCCCATCAGCACGAACATCGGGATCACCAGCAGATTGAGGTTGGACGCGGCCTCGAATGTCTCGCCGGAGAGGTTTGAATAGGCAATGGTCCAGCCTCTGGCCCAAGCCTCGCCAGACGCCATGCCAACGTTGATGAACTGGTTGGCATTGGCGACCACCGTGCCGATAAAACCGACACCGAGCATCGACAAGGCAACCGGCATCCGCAGCGCCAGCAGGATGAACAGGACCAGGAGGCCCAGAAGACCCAGGAGTGTCATGCTGATCATAGCGGTTCACCGCCCATTCTCAGCATGGCGATCTTTTCGCCGCGCAGCAATTGCCAGATATCGAGAACTACAACCACGGCATAAAGCCCGACCGAAGCCGAAAGCAGGTAATAGAATGGCTCGTAGGAAATCAGCAGCTGCTGGGTAGTCTCGCCAAAACGCTCAGCACTTTGTCCAGCGTGCCAGAGCCGCCAGGACATCGCTGCCAGCAGCAGTGTGCAAAGCACTTTGACGAAGATCATCGACCATCTGGCAAATCCGGCCGACATGCGCGATTCCAGCACTTCGATTTCGATATGCGCCCCGGTCCGCGCTCCGAGCGGGACAGATAGCGCCACGATCACGACAAGCGCCAGGATCAACAGATCTTCAGCACCGGCGATGGGGCTGTTCAACGCCTTGCGCATGATCAGCACGTTCCAGACCGAGAATCCGGTCATGAACGCCAGCGTCGTGCCACCACAGATCAGCGAGACCCAGAGCAATGCCCGGTCCAGCTGACCGATCAGGCCGGAATTGTTACACTCGTTTGACATTGGCCCTCCCCCAATGGGACGGGGCGCGAGGCCCCGCACCGTGGATTTACTGATTGATCGCGTTGTAGATTTCTTCCGCATTGTCGATGCCGCGCGAAGCGTATTCGGCAAAGACAGCCTTCATCCCCTCTGCCACCGCCGCGTCCATCCGCGCGCGTTCGTCCGGCGACACTTCGACCAACTTATAGTTTTTGCCTTTGGTCTCGTTCATCATGGCAAGCGATTCCTGATCGGCCACGTCAAAACTCTCGGCCAGCTTGAACGAGGCCGCCTCGCCAGCCAGGTCGTCGATGATGGCGCGATGTTCCGGGCTCAGTGCCTCATAGCGCTCGCGGTTCATCACCACGAAAACCACCGCATGCTGCACCGGGACATTGGTCACGAAATGGGACGCAACGTCCCAGAAATTCCAAGGCGGCGTCATGTTGTTGAAGGTCGAATAGGTGCCATCGATGGTTCCGGTGGACAGCCCTGTGTACATTTCGGTCACGGGCATCTGCACCGGCACCGCTCCCATCGCTTCGATGATCGGAGTGGTCAAGGCTGCATAAGGCACGACCTTGGCGCCTTTCAGCCCCTCCATTGTTGAGACGTCCCGGGTCGCGGCAATGCCGATCCCTGCTGCGGTGGTTAAACCGATCACCTTCACATCGGTGTATTCGTCAGCCAGGTACTTGTCGAATACCGCCAGGAGGCGTTCGGTGGCCTCATGAGAGTTCGCTGCCTTCCCCGGCGGGATCATCAGCATGGTCTTGGGGAACAGCGCGGGCGTATAGGCAGAAACACCAAAAGTAATATCCGCAACGCCTTCAACTGCGCGCTTGTATTGCTGCACCGGGCCGGCACCAAGCTGCCCGGCCGGAAACAGCTTCATGGTAAGCGAACCACCGGAGCGCTTTTCCAATTCCTCGCCGAACCACTTGAACATCACTGTGTTGGAGTGGTGCTGCGGTGGTACGAATGTCGCGACCGTCAGCTCTTCACTGACGGCGGCTTGTGCAGAAAAACCGAGCGCGGATGCTAGCGCCAGAACGAAACTGAGACGAGTTTTAGCCATTGTATCCTCCCAAGATTAGCAAAGCCGACGAGTGCGCATTTGGGATCCCATCCCCAAACCACATCGGCCTTCCCAGGCCGAGTTTCATCGAACTACACCCAACAAGCATCATTATCGGATCCCAAATCAAGCAGAATCATTTGATTCTGCGAAATTTTAAGAATCTTTCTTGACTTTGGGATCCCAAATTGACTGAGTAACGACATGGAATCTATCGATACAGAACTTGCCGCCCGCATCAGAAGCGACATCATCAACGGCACCTATGGCGAGGGGAAACGCCTCTCGGAGGCGCAGCTTTGCCAAGCTCACAATGTCTCCAGAACGCCTGTCCGCATGGCCTTGCGCCAGGTGGAACGCGAAGGGTTGGTCCGGCGTGCTGAAGGCCGGGGATATTTTGTCAACAGTCCGACGGTCGCCGACATCATGCAGGCCGTGCAGGTGCGCGGCCATCTGGAGAGTCTTGCAGCCCGCCTGATGGCTCAGTCCCCCGGACGCGAAAATGTGCTTCCCGATCTGGAATCCGCCATCGACGAGATCGACCGCCTGATCAACCTCGGCGACATGAGCGACACTTCGCTGCGGCTGCTGCAGCGGCAAAACGCGGTCTTTCACAAGACCATCCTTGAAGGTTGTGGCAACGAGTTCGTCAGTTTCACCTGCAACCGGATCAGCCATCTCCCGATGCTCAAGGCTGGATCGATGGTTTTTGATACGCAGGTTCTCTCAACGAAAGAGGGTATCGAACGCAGCCTGTTCCGCCTGAGAATCGGCAACTCGCAACACAAGGTCATATTCGAGGCCATCCAGAGAGGAGATGCCGTCCGTGCCGAGGGCATGATGCGCGAGCACTCGAACACGATGGTCGAGTACATTGAAGTTTTTGAGAAGCGAAACGAAAAGCTGACCGTACCGGATTTGATCAGCTATTCCGGCATCCAGCTATCGGACCCCGAAACCGGCCCAATATCGGACAACAACCGCACGTCATGAAGCAAGCTCACAGACATTTCCCGGCCCGTGAATTAATCGCATTTGCTGGAACTTTCTCCCCTCTCAAAATTCACGAAATCGTCCTTGGTCCGGTTTCGCCCCGAATGAAAAGGATATTTTCATGGCAATAGGAACAAACACCCTCGTCGACAGCGGCCTGCCGCTATTCTTTGAACTGGTGAATGCCGCGGAAGTTGGCATTGAACCACCAGAAACCAGGATGGGCGACAGCCTGCGGACATGGGTTCGCTCCCTTTCGGTTTTTCAGAAGGAAGCCCTTGTCGCGTCCTCCCGCACCGGCAAGGTCTGGCGCCTAGCCAGCGATGAAGGCCCCTATCTCGACGGGCACGACGCTGCCCCCTGCCCGCTGGCATTCCTGACAACCGGGATGATCGCCAGCTACATGAACGAGATCACGGCGCTGGCAACGCAGCAGAATATCGAGATCAGGAAATTAAAGCTCACTCAGGACAACTACTACACAATGACCGGCTCCATGCCCAAACGCACCATGGTTGGCGGTGCTTTGCCGGTTGAGCTTCAGGTCGAGATCGATTGCGATCTTGCTGACGCCAGTCTCACGCAGTTCCTGATGAACGCGGTGCACGCCTCGCCTCTGAACGGCCTGATGCGCGGGAAGCTCGAAAGCCTGTTCACGCTTTCCAAGAATGGACGAGAAATTTCCAACGGGAAGGCTCTGCGAGCGGCTGGGCCGGTCTATCCAGATCCCGGAAACAGGTTCTCCCTGGTCCAGTCGGGCTCTGGTTCGGCTACCGAAACCCTCTGCTGGCCTGAAGGAATTACTCCGAAGAAACAGATCAGGGGCGGAACCGAAACAGCAGGCTCGTCATTGGCGGCGGAACAAAACCGGACGCTCAACATCGGCGCAACATGCACCCTGCGCGAAGATGGAATGAAGGAAATCCTGCAACTGCAATACAGCCCTCACGGAACCTCTTTTAATTTCCTTTCCGAGGAAGCGCCGATCAATGGCGGCCTTGGCCGAGCGCCGGACGCCAATAGCTATATCTCCGCAGGTATCGGCTTCTGCTTCATGACCCAGTTCGGCCGCTTCGTCAAAATGCTCAATCTCGATCTGAGCGATTACCGGATTGTACAGGACAGCCATTTTTCGCTGGGCGGAGCGTCAGGCGGCACCGGCAAGCCGGGTAAAGCGGATCCGCTGGAAACACACGTCTATCTGGAAACCGGCGAAAGCGATGAGGTTGCCCGCGAGATGCTGGATATCTCGGAACAGACCTGCTTTCTCCATGCTTTCTGCAAGACCGACCTGAAAACCAAACTGAGGATTAACAGGATCTAAAGGTGGCAATCGCGTTCAATGGTCGCTTCCTTGTTGTCGTGAAAAGGACGCTATTCAGTCTGCACGGTTTTGCCTATTGCCCATTTCTGAAGTCATAGTTCGGAAAAACAGAACAAAGCGAACGGATAAGCCTAAAGAACGCACGTAATTGAAATAGCGTCTATAAAACGCATAGTGGGTGTTTGATCTAATCGATCAGCGTCACGTTCAGGGTGACCTGATCCACCTGTCGCGACCGTGTACCGACGGCATGGTCCAACACTTCGCGAAAGTTGTTGCCCGCCACGTCTTCAAGCACGGCATCGACCTCGACGGTGACGTCCCGATCCCCCCACGGGTCATCCGGGGTAAACTGCCAGACCGTCGCGTTGTCGCGCACCTCCACCCTGCCCGGCAACCGCTGACCGGCAGCGTTGCGCAAGGCAATGGCTTGCGGCAGTTGGAACCGGTCGAAAGGCCGGTCAAAACGCAGAACCAGCGGCATGTGCGTACCGATGCGCGGCGGCGTGACGGCCCAGTCGCTCACGTCAGGACGGTTTCGAAGCGCATTGCCAACACGGAACGTCGCTCGGAATTCGGTGGGCAATTCCTGACCTGCCGTATTTGGCCAACCAGCAGCGACGACGATTGTATAGTTTTGCCCGGCCTCCAGTGCCGGCCCAAGGTCCATGTTCGTGGCAACGCCGCGCTTGATCCGGCCCGGATCTATCAACAACGTGAGCCGCGTGCGATCGGCATTCCACAGTTCTTGTTTGAACGTCATGAAGGCAGCGCTGTCTGTGGTGCCATCGGAACGTTCCAGCGTGATGAAAGCATCGGAGCGATGCGGCTGCATGGGGGATGCAAACTCGATGTAGAACCTGAGAGTGTTCTCGGGCAGGACCGGCCCGCTTGGATAGATCGCAACAACCTCGGTTGGTTGCGGCAGGTTATCGGAAGCGATGGTGAATTCCTTCAGCGTTGCACCGTCGATTAGCGCCGAATAGACGTAAGCGGTGTCCCTGTCACACCTCGGCCCCCCGATGGAGATGAGGTATCCGCTCAGTAGGCTGTCACACGCGACGATTTATGGCAGGTCATGCGCATGAACGAAGCACAGCTTGTTTCCCTCGGGATCGCGACAATAGGCAGCGAAAAAGTCATCACTGTATTGCGGACGGACGGCGGGTTCGCCTTCATCTGATCCTCCGTGGTCAATCGCGGTTTGCCAAGCAGCGACGACGTGCTGTCGCGATGCCGCGGCAAAACTGACTTGTACGCCGTTACCCGCAGTTGCGGTTCGGCCATCGAACGGACGCCTTAGAGCAAACTGGGGCCATCGTTGTCCGCACCGCTGCCAGATGAAACCGGCTTGGCTATCGGCCGCGTGAACGGGATCACGAGCTAATCCTAAGGTGCCAAGCACTGCATCGTAGAAGGCCACCATAGCCTCAACGTCATTTGCGCCAATCATTACGTGGCTGAACATCTTAAATCTCATCCTGCCGGGGCAAAATCATACCCTGGCGAAGCTATTCCAAGGCAGTAATTCATCAATCCGGCTCTGCCTGTGGCCGTTGACGATGGCGATGAGCGTCGCAGTCAAATAGGTCAGCGGATCGACGGCATTGAGTTTGCAGGTCTCAACGAGCGAGGCGATGGTTGCCCAGTTCTCCGCTCCCGCATTATGCCCCGCGAAGAGCGCATTCTTCCTGTTAAGGGCAATCGGCCTGATTGTCCGCTCAACGGTATTGTTGTCGATCTCGATACGACCGTCGATCAGGAATAGCTGCAGGCCATCCCAGTATTTGGCAATGTAGGCCAGTGCCTCGCCGAGTGGAGACTTCGTTGAAACGCGTGCGCGGTGATGGACAAGCCAGTCATGCAGGCCAGCGACGAGTGGCGCTGATCGTTCCTGCCGTCCAGCGAGACGAGCCTGCGGATCAAGGCCGCGCAGTTCGGCTTCGATGCGATACAGTTCGCCGATCCGCTTCACGCCATCCTCGGCAATCGGTGCTGACTCGTTGCGGGTGATCTCCACCAGCTTGCGCCGGGCATGCGCCCAGCAGTAGGCAAGCTGAATGTCTGGGCCGACACGCTCTGGTGCGATCAGCCTGTTGTATCCCGCATAGCCATCCACTTGCAGGATGCCGGAGAAGCCCTGCAGTATTCGTTCGGCATGAATGCCTCCCCGGCCAGGAGCATAGGTGAAGGCAACACCTGGCGGAGCACCGCCGCCCCACGGGCGATCATCCCGCGCCAGCGCCCAGAAGTATCCGGTCTTCGTCTTGCGGGAGCCCGGATCGAGAACCGGGGCACGGGTCTCATCCATGAACAGCTTGGTTGAGCGCTTCAGGTCGGCGATCAACGCATCAAAGACGGGCCGCAGTTCATAGGCTGCCCGACCGACCCAGTCGGCTAGCGTGGACCGGTCGAGGTCGATGCCCTGGCGGCTCATGATCTGAGCCTGGCGGTAAAGCGGAAGGTGATCGGCATACTTGGAGACGAGAACATGCGCGACGGTGGCTTCCGTCGGCAGCCCAGCCTGGATCAGTCGTGCCGGAGCTGGAGCTTGAACGACACCGTCAGTGCAAGCACGGCACGCATATTTGGGCCGCCGGGTGACGATCACGCGGAACTGTGCCGGGATCACGTCCATTCGCTCGGAGACATCCTCGCCAATGCAATGCAGACAACCGCCGCAGGCGCACGTCAGGCTTTCCGGCTCGATCACCTCTTCGACACGCGGGAGATGCTTCGGAAGGGAACCGCGATTGATCGCGCGTGGCTTGGCAATCCTGCTTCCAGCCGGAACGTCCGCCTCATCCTCGGCATGGATCACGGCCATAGCCGTCTCCAGGTCTTCCAGCGCCAGGTCGAATTGGTCCGGATCGGTCTTCTCGGATTTGCGTCCGAAGGCTGCCTGCTTGAATGCTGCGACCAGCTTCTCAAGCCGTTCGATCCGCTCATCCTTGCGGGCGATATGTTCGTCCTTGCTGGCTATCGCGACATCCTTGGCCGCCTCGCGGGCCTGCGCCGCGATCAGCATCGCCTTCAGGGCGGCAATATCATCGGGAAAGTCGGCGGCATCAAGCATGGCTGGAAGCTACCAAATCCGGAGCCGATTTGCCTTCGGAATTTACGGTGCTGAGTCATCGTGCCGCAGCTATTCGATGGCCTCTGGCGTCCTCGTCTGGATGGCATGAACCCGCCGCCAATCAAGGCCCGCGAACAGGGCTTCGAACTGGGCGTGGGTGAGCGTCATCAATCCATCTTTGATGCCTGGCCAAGTGAAGGTGTGCTCTTCTAGCCGTTTGTACGCCATGACGATCCCGGAGCCATCCCAGTAGATCAGCTTCAACCGGTCCGCCTTGCGGGACCGGAAGACAAAGACCGTTCCGGTGAACGGGTCCTTGCGCAGTTCGTTCTTCACCAACGCCGCCAAGCCGTCATGACCCTTGCGGAAGTCTACGGGTTTGGTGGCCACCATGATCCGCACGCGGTTCGATGGAAAGATCATGTCGCTGCCGCCAGGGCGCGAGCGATAGCTGCGATCCGGGACGCCGACGCGCCTTCCTCAAGACGGATCGTAACTGGACCCACGACGATCTCGGCGCGGGAAGCGGCCTTGACGGTCTGCGGCTCCGGCGCTGGAGCATCAACAACGATGGCCGCAAACTCGACTGCGTCTTCCGGCTCGGGCAACACCAGCTTGCCCTGCCGAGCCAACGTCCGCCACGATGACAGGTAATTGGCCTTCAGCCCGTAGCGTCCTGCTACTTCGTTCACGGTTACGCCTGGTCTCAAGCTCTCCGAAACGATCCGTGCCTTGACCTCATCGGGGCCATTGGCGATGGGCCTCACGGCTGCTCCGCCGCGTTGTGAGAACCTCCAACGTAGACTCCATGGAGAAACTCCTTGTCGCTCATCCATGGAAACTCGATCACAGATCAGGCAGCGGCTGCCAATGTGGGGGCGGAACAGCGCTTACGAATAGACTTGGCCTTCCAGCAGTGGAAAGAGCGACTCAAAGATCACTGCATCCCCATCCATCCGGTAATGCCCCAAGACTCGAGACCGCCCTGCGCAACACTGGGATTGCGGACCGACAAAGATCGACAACCTGTCTGCCGGCGGGCGCGCATCGGTGCTGTCCAAGTGCAGAATGATCTGATGCTCGCCACTGGCGGGCAGGACAAGGTCGCCCCCTGCAGAGAGGGCGATCTGAGGCAAAACCGCCGGCATCGTGGTCGCCAGACAGACCAGCCAAGCCGTCAGGCGACCACGCACCATGGCTCACTTGCCTTCCCAGTATTGCGGGAAGTCGAACTCGGCCACCAGATTGTGCAGGCGGTTCGGGAACCCGGCAAAGTTGGAGTCCATGTTCAGGCTGCCGGTATAAATGTCGCGGGTCAGCGAGACAAAGAAGTTTTCGCCAAGGTTGGCGATTTGCAGCGACATACCGTCGAACATTATCGCCTTGCCGGTGTCGCCGACCGGCATCAGCGGCATGGTGTCCACTTTTCCGCCGTCCGGCAGATCGCCCTTGGTGTAGGTCTGCGCGCCGCTCAGTCTGGCAACCGGGATGATATGCGGCGACCGGCTGTTGCTGGTCAGGAACAGCGTGTCTTCGCCGTCCAATTTGTAGCTCAGCATGTCCAGCGGCTGGCCATTGCCGTAGTCCATGATCGTGCGCGCCGAGATCTTGGCGCCGTCCACGATCTCGTCAAGGTCGATCAACACGATCGGACTGCAGGTATAGGCAGCCACAAGCGTCGGTTTCCCGTCAACCTGCTGAATGGACATCGCCCGGATCGGGGCGCGGGTTTCGAACTGATCGTGCGAGATATGGTACATCTCGACATTTGCGGCCGACTGATCCTCTGTGAAAGGGTAAGGCATGCGACGCAGGGTCGACAGGAAGTTGTCAAAGGCCACGCCCGAAACGAACAGCTCGCCCTCGTGGTATTCCATGTCCATGATCGCCAGCGAACTCAGCGTGATGTTGCCCTTTGCCTCGTCACGCACGAGCGGTGGCATCTGGCCAAGGCCTCGCGGGCGAAAGGTGGTTTCCTGATCGGGAAAGTGGTCCAGCATCTGCTTGTGCGACGGCAAGGCAGCCAGATCGACGATGTCGATGCTGCCGGACTGGGACACCCGAACAATCGCCGGTGCGGATTCGAAATTGCCGATCCGGGTGACCGAAATGTAAATCTCGGCGCTGATTGGATGCACGGCCATGTCGTTGATCGCCAGCGCGCTGGACGGAATGCCTAGGGCATCGGCGATCTTCACGTCGATATCACCGATATTCACCGGTGCGATCTGCGCCGGTGCGGCGGCGACCTTCATCTCGAAGGCAAAGATGGCACCGGAGTAGTTATCGCCGACAAACAAGGTACCGTCGTCCGCAAATTCCAGCGCTCCAGCAAATCTCAGGTCTGTTTCGGCGGACTGCGCGGTTGTTGCCGCACCGAGCGGAAGGGTCGCCGCAACAGCGGCCAACACGGTTGTTCTAAGGGATCTCATATCTGGGTTCCTCGGGTTTAAAGCGTCCATACATCCAGATTAGCCCTAGGGGTATAATTCATCTATTGTGCGTTTTCAGCACACACTGATTGGGCAGGCAGAACAATGATCGATCACCTCAAGCAGATGGCCGTCTTCGCACGCGTGGTTGACGAAGGGTCGTTTCGCGCAGCGGCCAAAGTCTTTGGTTTGTCCCCGTCTAGGGTCAGCAATATGGTCTCGGAACTTGAACACTTTCTTGGCACCACGCTTTTGTACCGCACGACCCGCATGATCGCCCTGACCAACGAGGGCCGGATGTTCTATGGCCGCGTGGTCGACATGCTGAGGAGCGCCGAAAGCGGCCTGAACGAATTGAACGCCCTGTCGCTTGATTCCGTCGGGGCGTTGCGCATTTCCTTGCCTGCCTTTCTTGCTGGCGGGCCTTTGACCACGGCGGTCGCCTCGTTCGCCAAGCTACACCCAAACGTCGCCTTTTCGATCGTCTACAGTGACAATCGTTTTGGACTGGTCGAGGATGGGTTTGACATAAATGTCCGCGTTGGCTGGCTTGACGACAGTTCGATGATGTCGCGCAAACTGGCGGACGGGGAACGCGTGCTTGTCGCGGGCACCGGATATGCTGCCAAAAGACCGGGGCCGCAGCATCTCAAGGACCTTGAGGATTGGGACTGGATCCACTACAAAAACCGGTCCGATACGGTGACCTCCACCGGCCCAAGCGGCACGCAAGAATGCATTGCGGGATATTCCCGGATCGAGGTCGACAGCATCGACGCGTTGTATCACCTTGCGATTCAGGATGCGGGCGCAACGATCCTGCCATCGTTCCTGGCAAAGCGGGGTGAAGAGGCTGGCAAACTGGTCCGCCTGTTGCCCGACTGGACACTGCGCCCGCTTGGGATCTATGCTGTCTGGCCCGACAAATCCCGACGCGAGAGCCTGACGCTGTTGTTCGTCAGATATCTGGCCGAACAGGACCTGTGCTAAGAAGGCGAAATGTCGGATCAAGGGCCGACCAGGTCAAAGCTTGCCGCTGTTCGCCCATGCGTTGCTCGTCGCGCGCCTTCATCATCTCGCTGACCAAGGAGACAGACGTGGTGAAGCCGACCGCCATACGTTCCATTGAGAGCTGACCGGCGTTTCCACCGAGAACTGACCCGCCTTTGGCTAGACGAGTGCCAGGATATCGACCATCTCTCGATCGCCACCCGGCTTCTTGAGCAGGTATTGCTGCAAGGTCCGGAATGCATCGGGAAGCTCAATGAACGGTGCGCCGTTACGAAGAGCACCAGGCTTACGCTGCACCACCGCCAGATAGTGACGCCAGTCGTAGATGGTCTGACCCGGCCGATCATGGGACCGATCTATGACGCGGCGGTGCTCGCAAACGATCTGGCCTTCTGCGGCGACCACGACACGATCCGGATAGACCCGGAGGCTCACCGGTCGATTGGCGAAGGATGCCGGAACGCTGTAGCGATTGCGCTCCAGATGCACGAGGCAGGTGGGCGTGACCCGCTTCGTATATTCGACGAACCCGTCGAACGGCCTGGAGAGCGCCATGAGA
>JAHJOS010000660.1 GCA_018820005.1 Alphaproteobacteria bacterium
CGCTAACGTTCTGGGCAGGTCATTCGACCAGGCCGGCTACACCTACTGGCTGGATGAACTAGACCGTGGCATTACCGACAGGCGCGAGCTTCTGGTGAGTTTCAGCGAAAGCGACGAGAACCGGCTCAACGCGATCGAGGCGATAGGCCAGGCCATTGAATATCAGCCCTACCTCGCATGACTCGATGCCTGGATCGCTCCGTTTCCCATGCTCAACATGCGAGGTGTCAATGTCAGTAGCAACGCAGCACGCCAAGACCTTCCTCAGCGACATGCAACGACTGCTCGGCAAGTCGGAGTTTGTAAAGCTGTCTCGATATAATGAAGAGCGCAACTGGTCTGCTTATCTGAGCCTAAAGGAGTGTCACTACTGCAGTATTCTGGAGTGGTTGCTGTCTCCCAACGAGGGGCACGGCTTGGGTGATTTTTTCCTGAAACGCCTGTTATTGGCAGCCAGCACCACAGCGCTGGCCGACCCTGACTCCGCCATGGCCAGTCGGTTTGCCGCCCGCCTGGAGGCCGAAGAGTGGCTAGGTATAGATCAGGTATTTACCCACTCGATGCAGGCCGCCTTGATCGCCTGCGAAATCGTGTCTACAGATGACTTGACCCGTATTGACCTTCTGGTCGTCGATCCGATTCTGCGACTCGTCGTAGCAGTCGAGCGCAAAGACGGTTCGAGCGTGCGCGCTAACCAGCTCAAAGGCTATCAACGATGGGTGAAGGCGCATTACCCCAACTACTATCAGCTATTCATCCTCTCCGACAGCCAAGGACTTATGCACCAGTTCAACGACGCCATCGACTGGATTCAGCTGGACGACAGCTGGCTGGTTGATGCGCTCAAAGAGGCTTTGATACCCGGCAGATTACCCACCGACGTGCATCAACGCATGGAGGATCTGCTGTATCGCTTCGACACCGAGGGCGAGTATCGCGACCCTTATTTTGCAGGTATCGAGGGCGAACTCGATAAGTTTGTATCGGATAACCGTGACGTGATCCAACGACTGCGCAACAACCCAATATCGCATATCGATCCGCGGTCGTTTATCACAAGTTACTTGCCGGGCCTTGATGATACGGGGGACGAGATTACCCGCCGGGCCATGGTACTGGCCTGCCGTCACCGAGCCTTGCTCAGTGACCTGCTTGCCCGTGACTCTTTCATCGCCCTGAGCGATAAGTTGGCCGCATTGAGTGCAGCTTCCCCGTTGGGATTCGAAAGCAATGACGAGGCGTTGTATATCGGGACAAAACGGATGGAAGCCGCTTACGAGGCTGGCACGATTTCGGAGTGGCCGGTGTACGTCACGCTGAGAATGCCCAGCCCTGGTATATCGAAAGGTGAAACCGCCAACCAGGCACCAAAGACACCGACCCTCTCGTTGACATTCGACATGCTTGCCATGGGTGAAGACAAGAAAGATCAGGCAAGACAGCTTGCCAAGGACTTCGGATTGACACCTAAGCGTCGATGGGCGAGCAAACGAGTCGAACTCCCCTCCGAAGCCGAGATACTGGATTCTCCTTCGCACCTCAAGCCGTGGATAGGCGATTTGTGTGCCCTGGCCGCCCGCTTGGGGTATTAACCTTCTAAGATGGCTCGTCGAACTCAAGCCGACCCATGCGAGCGCGCCGTCGCTGGTATCGAACCATCGGCGGGGGAAACAAGAGGCTCCGTTTCAAGCGGCGGGTTGGCCAAGCGATGGATCAAGACCTAGCATAGGGGCACCATGCGGCGCTCGCTCCCGCTGAGCGAGCGCCTGTCACTCGCTCCCCGGAGGATCTCAGATGCCACCCCACGTACCTGTCTCGAAACAGCGCTACGGCAACCGACACTGGCAGCGTTTCTCGTCCTACGCATTTGCTGCGACCGATGCACTCGCGCCGCTGGTGCTGGCGGAGTTACCCAAGGCCACCATGGCATTACCGATCGCTTTTATCGTCCAGAATGGACGTTTCGTTCCCGCAGCTTTGATGGGTTTGCAGCCAGGCGAGAACCTGATGGTATCGATCACCGGGCAGTGGCTGGGGCGTTACATCCCAGCCGCCTATCGCAGCTACCCCTTCCAGCTGCTGGAAGCAGAGGACGGCCAGCACGTCATGTGCATCGATGAAGCCAGCGGCCTGATCAGCGACGGCGCCACGGGAGAGCGTTTTTTTGAAGAAGATGGCCAGCCCAGCAAGGCGATCAGCGAGATTCTGACCTTTCTGCAACAAACCCATGTGAGCAAACAGGCAACCGAAGCGCCCACCGCTGCGCTGCAGAAATTCGAACTGATCCGCCCCTGGCCGCTGACCATCCAGAGCGCATCGGGCGAGCGGCGTTTCGATGGTTTGTTTCAGATCGACGAGAGTGTCTTGAATACTCTACCGGCAGAGGCCCTGGGAGAGCTGCGTGACGCAGGGGCGCTGGTCGTCGCCTATTGCCAGTTGCTCTCAATGCAGAACCTTGGCGAACTGGCCAACCTGGCCAAGGCGCGCAGTGCTGCGGCGTCGACCGACTCAAATCACGGCGCGGAGTTACGGAGCGAAGGTGAAACCTTCAGTTTTGGCAACCTGAACTGAAGGCGAACACCGATCATTGCAGTACAGCTTTGGCGTTAGACACAACCACGCAAGGAAACTGACATGGGAACTTTCGCGCCCAGCGACGAACAAAGTTCGGCCATAAGGAACATGGCGGGCTAACCAGGTCGACGGGCCTGGTGCCTTGACGAGTCGGCACCACGGGCCAGGCCAACGCAAGTTGGTGCTGGCCCGCCCTTAACCCCACCCGTCAGCCAGCCTCCCCGAGATCCGGCGAAGGTCGCACCGAGCAGAGCCACACACGCTGGTCCAGCACCCTACCTCGGAAATTTCATCGGCACCCGCCGACCTGAAATTGCGCCTTGTAGTGGGCTACACCCGGACACTCATTACAAGCACCTGTTTATGTCCACCTATACAGCTGCGGCACGTCACAGAGTACCCATTCCACTATGGCCATCAAGAGGTTAGTAGCTCAGGCTCCGTGGATTAGTTTCTGATCCACGGAGGGGTTATGCCGCGCCAACCGCGGCTGGAGGTTGTCGGGCTGCCGCACCATGTGGTGCAGCGCGGCGTCGACCGCCAGGCCGTTTTCTTTGACCGCCAATGTTACTTGGCATATCTGCAGCTGCTCAGCGTCTATGCTGCTGACGCGGACGTGAGCGTCCACAGCTGGTGCCTGATGACCAACCATGTCCATCTCTTACTGACTCCGCATGCGCCCGGCAGCCTTAGCCGGCTGATGCAGCGACTCAATCGACTGTACGCGCAAAAGATCAACGCCAGATTCGAACGTACCGGACACCTGTGGGCGGGCCGATTCAAGGCCAGCGTGGTGAGTAACGAGCGCTACCTGCCTTAGCTGCATGCGCTATATCGAGCTGAATCCCGTACGAGCCGGAATGGTGACTCACCCAGAGGCCTATCCATGGAGTTCGTGGCACGCCACTGTCGGCACGCGTCGCTCCGTGCGGGTAACGCCGGACCCTGAGTATCTTGCCCTCGGCTCCGGTGACGACGAGCGCTACACGTGCTATCGGGCAATGGTCTTGCGGGACGAAACGGAGGCGATGGCTGCTCAGCTGCGCGATGCCACCCAGCAAAACGCGGCTTTCGGCTCACCACGCTTCGC
>JAHJOS010000661.1 GCA_018820005.1 Alphaproteobacteria bacterium
CGGCAGACCACGCAACAGCAGAAAAAGCTTGGCCGTCTCTTCGAGTTCCTCGGTGGCATATTGGGCGTTGGCCAGCGTCGTGCCGGCGACCACCGGGCCATGATTGGCCAGCAACACGGCATGGTGCGCTCCAGCCAGTTTGCCGACAGCCCGCGCCAGTTCAGCATCGCCAGGCGGCAGATAGGGCACCAACGGCAGCCGCCCAACGCGCATGACATAATAGGCCGTCAGCGGCGGCAGCACATCGAGAGGGTCGACGCCGTCGACCAGGCTGACCGCCACCGAATGGGTGGAATGCAGATGCACCACGGCCCCGGCATCTGGCCGCTGGCCATACATGGCCATGTGCAGCGCAGCCTCCTTGGTCGGCGCATCCCCGGATACCAGGGTGCCGGCGCTGTCAAAGCGCGACAGGCGGGCCGGATCGAGGTCACCAAGCGAGGCATTGGTGGGGGTCATCAGCCAGCCGCCATCGGCCAGACGCAGGCTGATATTACCGGTCGATCCGAAGGTAAGGCCCCGATCGAACAGCGATTTTCCCACCATTGCGATCTCGCTGCGCGCCAGGTTTTCCGCGTGGCGGATCGAGTCAATCATGGAGCAGATCCCAGGCCTTGAGGAAGAAATCGGGCGCGCCGAAATTGCCCGATTTGAGTGCCAGTACCAGATCGGGCGTCCCGACGCTGCGGGTCCAGGGCACGCCCGGCGCAATCTCGGGCCCGATCTGCAGGGCCGTGACGCCGAGCGCAGCGACCACAGCACCCGATGTCTCGCCACCCGCCACGATGAACCGGTTAAAGCCATTGTCGCGCAGCACCACCGAGAGATTGGCCAGCATATGCTCGATCAGCGCGCCGGCTTCCTGGCTGCCCATCTGCTGCTGCACCTGTTGCACCGCCTCGGGCGTGTCACTGGAATAGACGAGGGCCGGCCCCCTGGCCGTATTGGCGAGCACCCAGTTGGCGATCTCGGCAATCGGCTGGGCTCCGGCGGCAATGTCGGCCGGGATCAGCCGGAGGGCTGGCATGCCGGCATCGATGGCGGCCTGCACCTGACCGCGCGTGGCCATGGAACAGGACCCTGCCAGCACAACCGAGCGCCCCTTGGCAGCACGCATGGTCGCGGGCACATCAATGGCGCCGATGCGGCCCGCCTTGCGGAAATTTTCTGGGAGGCCCATGGCAATGCCTGAGCCGCCCGTAACCAGCGGGGCGATCGACAGGGCTTCCCCCAATTGGCGCAGATCTGCGTCGCGCACCGCATCGGCAATCATCAGGCGA
The DNA here is from genome assembly GCA_018820005.1 of Alphaproteobacteria bacterium. GTDB lineage: Bacteria > Pseudomonadota > Alphaproteobacteria > Rhizobiales > Devosiaceae > Devosia. Next base: position 1,281 of record JAHJOS010000661.1, read on the forward strand.
AACCCGGCCTGGCGCGCCTTGATCAGCAAGGCCCGGATGGCATCGGGCCCTGCCTCGACGATATCAAGCGGGATCAGACCGACCCGCCCCGCTGTCTGCTTTTGCAATACGCGCACCAGATTGGCATCCCGCATGGGGGTGAGGGGATGATCCCGCATCGGGCTGTCAGAGAGCAGGCTGGCGCCGACAAACAGATGTCCCTGATAGACAGAACGGCCCGCTGCCGGAAACGCCGGGCAGGCTACGGCAATCGGGACGCCAAGAAGATCCATCAGCGCCTCGGCCACCGGGCCGATATTGCCCGCGTCGGTAGAGTCAAAGGTGGAACAGTATTTGAACAGGATCTGCTCGGCGCCGGCGGTCCGCAAGGCCAGCGCCGAGGCCAGCGACATGGCAATGGCGTCATCGGCAGCAATGGTCCGCGATTTGAGTGCCACCACGACGGCTTCGGCATCACCGAAATCTGCGTCCTCGGGCGGCACGCCGATGAACTGCACCGTTTTCATGCCGTTGCGCGCCAGCATCAGCGCCAGATCGGTGGCGCCGGTCAGATCATCGGCAACAGCGCCAAGCAGGATCGAAGGTGTCATGCGGTCCTCATGCTGTAGCGCCGGGCAGGATCTGGTAGCCGGTATCGATAATCGCGGGCGCTGCGGGACGCTCGCGCTGGCGCAACAAGTGCTCGACGGCGGTTCTGCCCGTCTCGAAGCGATTGGAACGCATGGTGGAGAGCGGAGTGGGCAGCGCCTGACCAATGTCCAGCCCGTTGAAGCCGAACAGAGCCAGATCGCTGCGCGGTACGATGCCGGCGGCGAGGCAGTGAAACACCCCACCAGTGGCCATGTCGTCGTTGGAAAAAACCACGACATCGAGGGTGCTGTGGCTTTCCAGCAGATTGGCCAACTGATCCCGCCCCGCAGCGGTCGAACTGGCGCCCGGGCAGCGGCTCGATCCCAGCAGTGTCAGCCCCGCGTCTGCAAGCGCGGCCACCAGCCCGTCATAACGCAGCCGGGCACGATGATCGGCGACCCAGTCATGCCCGACATAGCCAAAGCGGCGGTAGCCCCGACCAAGCAGATACTGCCCGGTGTCGAAACCGGCCTGCCAATGGGAGTGGCCAACCGCCAGATCAATCGGCGTGCTGTCGATTTCCATGATTTCGGCGATGCGCACGCCGCTGCCGTCTAGCATGGCGCGGGCAGCCGCCGTGTGCTGAAAACCGGTGATGATCATGGCCTCAGGACGCCAGGCCAGCAGCGAGGCCACCAATTGCTCTTCGACCGCCAGATCATAGTCGCTGACGCCGATGACGGCCTGGAAGCCCGAGCCATCAAGGGCGGCCCGGATACCGCCCAGCACTTCGGGAAAAACAATATTGGTGAGCGAAGGGACGATGACGCCGACCAGTTTGGAGCCCGAAGAGGCCAGCCCGCCGGCCAGCCGGTTGGGCACATAGCCGACTTTGCGCACCGCCGCGAGCACCCGATCGCGCGTCGCGGGAGCAGCCGGGCCATGATTGCGCAGGATGCGCGATACCGTGATTTCGCTGACCTCCGCCAGCCGGGCGACATCGGCCAGAGTAACGCCCTGGCGGCGGTCAGGCAGGCGCCTGCCAGCGGCGGATGCTGGCGGAATGGCGCTGCGCTTGATTGACTTGGGCGGCGTCAATGGTCATGATCCCCTGCAATGACAGCGCTAACATAGATCTCTCCGGCCAGTTCGGCAATCGCCGATCTGCACTGACCACAGTGGCGCCAGAAAGACACGATATGCGGGAGCAAATACAATGACAGAGACTAGCCGCCGCATCGCCATGATCGGGCTGGGCTCGATGGGCATGGGCATGGCCCGGGCGCTGCTGGCCGCGGGCCACAGCGTGGGCGGATACGACGTGACGCCGGCCGCGACAGCGACACTGGCCACAGCGGGCGGCCACGCGGCAGCCAGCCCGGGCGCGGCGGCCAAGGGCGCCGACATCGTGGTGGTGGTCGTCGTCAATGCAGCGCAGACCGAGACCGTGCTGTTCGGCGACAACGGTTTGGTGCCGATGCTGGTGGCTGGCAGCGTGGTGATTTCCTGTGCCACCATGGCACCCGATGCTGCCAAGGCGCTGGCGGCGCGATGCGCCGAGCATGGCATACTTTATCTCGACGCCCCCATGAGCGGTGGCGCCGTGCGTGCCGGAACGGGCGAACTCACCTTCATGGCTTCAGGCACACCAGAGGCCTTTGCCGCAGCCCGACCGGCGCTCGATGCCATGGCCGGCAAAGTCTATGAACTGGGCGATGCCGCCGGCATTGGCGCATCCTTCAAAATGGTCAATCAGCTGCTCGCGGGCGTTCATATTGCGGCCGCCTGCGAGGCCATCACCTTCGCGAGCAAGATGGGACTGGACATCGCCAAGGTCTATGAGGTCATCACAGCCTCGGCGGGCAATAGCTGGATGTTCGAGAACCGCGTGCCCCATATCCTGGAGGGCGATTATTCGCCACGCAGCGCGGTCAATATCTTCACCAAGGACCTTGGGATCGTCAGCGACATCGGTCGCGCCGAGACCTTCCCGCTGCCTATCGCCGCTTCGGCGCTTCAGATGTTCCTGATGACCGCAGCGGCGGGCATGGGCCGTGACGATGATGCTTCACCTGCCCGGCTCATTGCGCAGATAACCGGGGTGAACCTACCTGCAGCGAAGGCGCAATAGCATCATGGTCAAGCTGGCAGCCAATCTGACCATGATGTTCACCGAACATGCCTTCCTCGACCGCTTTGCAGCAGCGGTGACGGCTGGATTTACGGCAGTGGAATTTCTGTTTCCCTATGCCCATCCAGCCGATGAAATCGCGGCTCGGCTCGAGCAGCATGGGCTTGAAGTCGCGTTGTTCAATTTGCCGCCTGGCAATTGGGACGCTGGCGACCGTGGGTTGGCCGCGCTGCCAGACCGCCGGGACGAGTTTGACGCCTCTGTTGCGACTGCGCTGGCATATGCCGGGGTTCTCAAGCCGAGACGGCTGCACATGATGGCTGGACTGGCCGATCGCAACAATGAGACGGCGGCATCGGCCTATCGATCAGCTTTGCTTTATGCCTGCACCCAGGCTGCTGAGGCGGGCTTTGATCTGGTGATCGAGCCGATCAACAGCCGCGACATGCCGGGCTATTTCCTCAATGATTTCGACTGGGCTGTGCAGTGCATAGATGCGCTGGCCCAGCCCAATCTGGGCCTGCAGTACGATATCTATCACCGCCAGATCATCCATGGCGACGTGTTGCGCAGCCTCGAACGTCTGGCCGGGCACATCGGTCATGTCCAGATTGCCGCCGTGCCGGACCGCCATGAACCGGGGAGCGGCGAACTCGACGATGGCCGCATCCTGCGTCACCTCGACGCCATCGGCTATACCGGCTTTGTCGGGCTCGAATACCGACCGGCGGGCAATACCCTGGCTGGCCTGGGCTGGCGGCAGGCGCTCGGCGTTTAGCCCCACCCTTTCCTATCCCCATCATTGAAGGATGATACCGATGAGCAAACGCGTTGTATTTACCGGCGGCAGTGGCAAGGCAGGCCGCCATGTCGTGCCCTATCTGCTGGAAAAGGGACACGATGTACTCAATGTCGACCTGGTGCCGCTGCAGCAGCCCGGCGTCAACACGCTGGTGGCCGATCTGACCGACAGTGGACAGGTCTATAATGCTCTCTCCATGCATTTCGATATGGCCGAATTTGCGACAGGGACTGGCCCGGCGCCGATCGATGCCGTGGTACATTTCGCTGCGGTGCCGCGCGTGCTGCTGCGACCGGACAACACGACTTTCAGCGCCAATGTTGTCTCAACCTACAATGTCATCGAAGCCGCAGTGAAGCTGGGTATTCCCAAGGTCATCATCGCCTCGAGCGAAACCACCTATGGCGTCTGCTTTGCCGAGGGCGACAAGGACTTTCACAGCTTCCCGCTTGATGAGGACTATGACAGCGATCCGATGGACAGCTATGGGCTCTCTAAGGTGGTCAATGAAAAGACCGCGCGCGCCTTCGCCATGCGCAGTGGCATCGACATCTATGCCCTGCGGATCGGCAATGTCATTGAGCCGCACGAATATGGCATGTTCAACACCTTCATGGCCGATCCCGCTTCGCGCAAGCGCAATGCCTGGAGCTATATCGATGCCCGCGATCTCGGGCAGATCGTTGACCTCTGCCTGGGCAAGGACGGCCTGGGCTATCAGGTGTTCAATGCCGTCAATGACACCATCACGGCCCGCGAACCCACGCCGGAATTCCTGGCGCAGTGGGCACCCAATAGCCCGCTTACTAGGCCGATGACAGCGACCGAGGCGCCGATTTCCAACCGCAAGATCCGGGAAGTGCTGGGCTTTGTCGAGCAACACGACTGGCGCAAGTACGTTTCGCTCTGAGCTGGCACACCGTCCGGCCATTGCCACCTGCGTGATGGCCGGCCCTGTGTTCGCTGGCTGGAGTCAGCGTTTCCCGCCGGTTCAACGTCCAGTCGGGTTCGATCGGGGGCTGTTTTGGCGCTTGGCTGGCGCAGCGCTGCCTGTGGATTTGCTTATTTTGAACGCAAAAACCCCGCAGCTTTCGCTACGGGGTTTTGTTGTTTCGACATTGTAAAGAGATCATACGTTTTTGGCAGACCTTGCAGTGACCTACTCTCCCAAGCCTTGAGACTTAGTACCATTGGCGCAGAGGAATTTGACGGTCGAGTTCGGGATGGGATCGGGTCTTGGGCTCCTCGCAAGAACCACAAGGTCAG
>JAHJOS010000662.1 GCA_018820005.1 Alphaproteobacteria bacterium
CCAGGGATTCCAGATATTCGGCCTGCTCGGTATCGGGCAACTGGGCGAGTTGGGCTTCGATCTCGGCAGAGATCACCACCACACCGGCGTCATGCTGGTGGGCATAGGCTTCCACCAGCTTGCTCATGGCGTTGCCGCCATCGGCGGAACCTTCATCGACATTGCAGACATAGAGGGCGGGCTTGGATGTCAGCAGCTGCAGTTCCTGGAAGGCCTTTTCTTCCTCGGCCTCGCGCTTGACGAAACGAGCAGACTTGCCGTCGCGCAGCAGCACGAGCGAGCGGTCGATCAGGTCGAGCGTCAGCTTGGCATCCTTGTCGCCGCCCTTGGCCTTCTTTTCCACGCCGTTGCGGCGCTTCTCGAGGCTTTCCAGGTCCGCCAGCATCAGTTCGGTCTCGACCACTTCGGCGTCGGCCAGCGGATCGACCTTGTTGGCCACGTGGATGATGTTGCCATCTTCAAAGCAGCGCAGCACATAGGCGATGGCGTCGCATTCGCGGATATTGGCGAGGAACTGGTTGCCCAGGCCTTCGCCCTTGGAGGCGCCTTTGACCAGACCGGCAATATCAACAAAGCTCATGCGGGCAGGCTGCACATTGATCGACTTGCCAATGACGGCGAGCCTGTCCAGGCGTGGATCGGGCACGGCCACTTCGCCCACATTGGGTTCAATGGTGCAGAACGGGAAGTTTGCGGCCTGGGCGGCAGCGGTGCGGGTCAGCGCATTGAAGAGGGTCGACTTGCCGACATTCGGCAGGCCGACGATGCCCATCTTGAAACCCATGGGGAAAGCTCCGGAAATTGTTAGCCTTCACTTCGTTCGGATGGGATGAGATGTCAATGCGTGGCTGGCGATAGCCTGCTTGTCCAACCGGGCATCCCGTCGTATTACCGCTAATATCTCGCTGGTTCCCTTTCCCACAGTCGGAGGTGTCGCATGACCCCTTTCCTTATTCTGGTCATCCTGGCCGCCGTCGTTGCCGCTGGCGCCTGGTATTATTATCGCGGTCGCCACATGGGTGCCTTTGCGCAAGCGGTCGGCACGGCGCCCGCCATTCCCGAGGCGAAGCCGCAGGGCGCCATTCCCATGCTCAAGATGCCTACGGCCATGGGCTGGGAAAAGGGCGAAAAGCCGACGGTGGCGCCGGGTCTCAAGGTCACGCCGTTCGCGCTCAATCTCAAGCACCCGCGCTGGGCCTATGTGCTGCCCAATGGCGACGTGCTGATCGCCGAATCGGCCGGAATTCCAGGTACGCCCAAGAATATCCGCGACTATGCGATGAACCGGGTGATGGCCCGTGCCGGCGCCACGCGCCCGAGCGCCAACCAGATCACGCTACTGCGCGATGCCGATGGTGATGGCGTTCCCGAAGTGCGCGAAGTGTTCATGAAGGGCCTCAACCAGCCCTTCGGCATGGCGCTGGTGGGCGACCAGCTCTACATCGGTAACACCGATAGCGTGGTGGCTTACCCTTATGAGACCGGCCAGACCAGCATCACGGCACCGGGACGTACCCTGATGACCATGAAGCCGGGCGGCCACTGGACGCGCAACCTTTTGGCCAATGCCGATGGCACCAAGCTCTATGTGGCGGTCGGCTCGGAAAGCAATATCGCCGAAAACGGCATGGAAGCTGAACAGGGTCGCGCCTGCATTTTCGAGCTGGACCTCGTCACCGAAAAGCACCGCGAATTTGCCGGCGGCCTGCGCAATCCGGTGGGCATGGCCTGGGAGCCGACCAATGGCATGCTGTGGACCGTGGTCAACGAGCGCGACGGGCTGGGGGACGAAACCCCACCCGATTACCTGACCTCGGTTAGGGATGGCGGCTTTTATGGCTGGCCCTTCAGCTATTGGGGCCAGACGGTGGACGATCGCGTGCCGCAGAATGCGGCGCTGGTGGCTCGCGCTACTGCGCCGGACTATGCGCTGGGTGGCCATACGGCCTCGCTGGGTCTGTGCTGGGCGCCGCAGGGCACATTGGGTTCGCTGCCCGCCGGCATGGTGATCGGCCAGCATGGTTCGTGGAACCGCAGCAAGCTGAGCGGTTACAAGGTGATCCTGGTGCCCTTCGCCAATGGCGCGCCCAGCGGCGCGCCGATCGATCTGCTCAGCGGCTTTCTGGCCGCCGATGAAAAGATCTCCCATGGTCGCCCGGTCGGCGTTGCCGTGGCCAAGGATGGCGCCCTGCTGGCGGTGGACGACGTTGGCGACGCCGTCTGGCGTGTCACTGTCGCCTAGGGCACGAGCGTTTTAGCAAAGCCCTTCACCAGAATCGGTCCCGTTGGCTTGCCTGTGGGCGAGCCAGGGGCCGGTTCGAGAGTAATTTCATAGAGCTGTCCCGATTGGGGCAGCGGCAGATCTGGCCCGGTCAAACGCAGGTCCTGCGCGGCCTGCAGCGTCCCCAGCGATATCGGGCCGGTGTCCGCATCTGGTAATGTCCAGACCTGCAGCACCTGTCCGTCCGGCGCGGCGAAGGCCTCAAGTGGCATCAGGCGCACGCTGTCGTCGGCAAAGGCCTCCACGATCACCGCCGGGCTGGCATCGGTCTGGTTGAGCAGGATGGCCACGACCGTGGGCTTTTCCACCGGATGCAGGGCAAGGCCGGCGAAGTAACCAACACCAAGCGCCACGACAACACTGGCCGCCAGCGGCAGCCATTGCCGCGTTTGTGCCATGCCCCTTCGAGCGGGGCGCAGCACTGTCACATTGGATGCTGCGTCCGTATCCAGCTTGCGCTCGATGCGCGCCCAAAGGCCGGGATCAAAGGCTGCCGGTGTCACCGTGTTATCAAGTGCCAGCATGCGCTCACTGAAATCGGTGGCCATAGCGGCCAGTTCTGGATCAGTTGCAGCCTGCTGTTCAAAGGCCCTGTGTTCGGCGTCGTCGAGCAGGCCCAGCACATAGTCGCCAGCCAGCGCCAGCTTGTCTTCGCGGGTCATGACAGGCACTCCTGCAAGGCGATGGTGCCGCGGCGGATCCAGGCTTTGACTGTGCCCAGCGGAGCGTTGAGCGTGGCGGCGACTTCGCCATGGTTGAGCCCGGTGACATAGCACAACAGGATCGCGCGGCGTTTGACTTCGTCCAGGCCGCCCAGGCAGGCCTTGAGGGCGTCCCGCTCGGCCAGGGCATCAAAGGCATTGGTGACGTCGGCATTGCGATCGCCGAGGGCGGCCAGGGTTTCGCCATCGTGGTAGTCGGTGCAGCTGCTGTCGCGCAGCAGGTTGAGCGCCCGGTTGCGCACAATAGTGGTCAGCCAGGCCATTGCGCTGCCGCGGCTGGCGTCAAACTGGCCGGCACGCTGCCACACTGCCACAAAGGCGTCCTGCACCACTTCCTCGGCAAGGTCCTGCCGCCGCACAATGCGGCGGGCAATGGCAACCAGCCTGCCTGCTTCCGCGCCAAACAGCTGCGCCAGGGCAGCACGGTCGCCCGCGGCGATGCGCCTGATCAGTGTGGCGGCGTCGAGATTGTCTATAGCCATGCGTCCCGCCTGTTGTCGTACCCAATACGCCTGAGAAGAGCGTCCGGATGCAAGGGCCGAAATTATTTATGAGCAGGTGCATCCATGCGCCGATCCCACGGGTAGAGCCAATGTAACGGGCGCAGACAGCGCCATCCCGAACTGGAGATGACCCATGAAGAAACTGCTTGGCTTGACCCTGATGTCCGGCACCGCTCTGGCTGCCTTTTCCGCAGCTGCACTAGCCGCCCCCGCCGTTGGGCTGGTTGGCGACAAGACGCTGGTGATGTTCGATACCGAGACCCTGGCCGTCTCAGGCACCATGGACGTGACGGGCGTTGATGCCCTGGCCGGCATTGATGTGCGCCCCGCCGACAAGATGCTTTATGGCGTCTCCAAGGCTGGCGAGATCGTGACGATCGACACGGCAACCGGCGCCGCGACGGTCAAGAGCACCGTCTCGGAAAAGCTGCCCAGCTACGATGGCGCCATTGTCGACTTCAACCCGATGGCCGATCGCCTGCGCCTGATGGCGACAGACGGCACCAATCACCGGGTCAATGTCGATGATGGCATGGTCACTGTCGATGGTTCGCTTGCCTATGAAGCCGCTGACATGCACGCGGGCGAAAAGCCGGCGATCGTGGCTGCGGCCTATATCAATTCCATCGGCAAGCCCGAAAAGACCGCCATGTTTGATATCGACGCTACCATTGTGGCGCTGATCCAGCAGACCTCCCCCAATGATGGTGTGCTGGCTGCCATTGGCAAGCTGGGTATCGAAGGCTCGGACAATTACGCCTTCGACATTTCTGCGACCGAAGATCTGACCAACACGGCCTATCTGGTGGCCGGCACGATGCTTTACACAGTCGATCTGACGACCGGCGCTGCCACCGGCGTGGGCGAAATCACAGGCGTTGATGGCGCCATCCACGACATCGCCATCCTGCCATAACCAGTCTCTGGCGGTCGCGCTCCGGCGCGGCCGCTATTCCTTGCCTAACAGCTTTTTGAGCATGTCGGCCATGGGGCCGGTCTTAGGCACGTCGGCCTGCGGCTTGGCGGGGCGGGCCTGCCGGATGTGGCTTTGGGCCTTGGGCATCGGCTTTGCCTCTGGTTCTTCAGTGCCCTTGGTGGCCAGCGCCAGCTTGTTCATGAAGCCGCTGTCGTCGCCGTTCAGCAGCATGCCGATGTGCTTGGCGATGGCATCGAGCAGCGGGTCGAGCCAGGCCTGGTCGGCCTTGGCGAAATCGCCCAGCACGTGGTGGGTGACATATTCCTTGCCCGGATGGCCAATGCCGAGGCGGACGCGCTTGTAGTTGAGCCCGATTTGCGGATCGATGGAGCGCAGGCCATTGTGACCGCCATTGCCGCCACCGACCTTGACGCGCACCTTGCCCGGGGCGAGGTCGAGTTCGTCATAGAGCACG
>JAHJOS010000663.1 GCA_018820005.1 Alphaproteobacteria bacterium
CAAATGGGCCTTTGGTATCGAGGAAGAGCTGAGCGCCGCCACGGCCGACAGTATCTACGACCGCATCGATGCAGCCTTGGCGACGCCTGCCCTGCTGCCGCGCGCTTTCCTCGACCGCGCCAAGGTCGAGGTGATCGCCACGACCGAATTCGCGCTCGATACGCTGCCGCATCACCAAAAGATGCTGGCTGACGGCTATATCGGCCGCGTGCGCACCACCTATCGCCCCGACGATGTGACCAATCCGGATCGGGCAGGGCTCCCCGAGCGGCTGCACAAGTTTGGCGAGCTGACCGGTGAGGACGTTTCCAGCTGGAATGGCCTGATCAACGCCCACCGCATTCGCCGCGCTTTTTTCCGCCAATATGGCGCCGTCGCCACCGACCATGGCATGCCCACCGCCAATACGGCCGATCTGCCCTTGGTCGAGAAACAGGCGCTGCTCGATCGCGTGCTCGCCGGCACGCAGAGCCTCGCCGACAACGACCTGTTCCGCGCCCAGATGATGACCGAAATGGCACTCCTGGCCTGCGAAGACGGCATGGTCATGCAGCTGCACGCCGGCGCCCGCCGCAATACTGATCCGCAACTGATGGCCGAACGCGGCGCTGATCTAGGCGCCGATATCCCCGGCACCACCGATTATGTCACCGGACTCTCGGCGCTGCTGGCGCGCTGCGGCAATCACCCCAATTTCCGCCTGCTGATGTTCACGCTGGACGAAACCAACTACGCCCGCGAACTGGCTCCCATGGCCGGCTTCTGGCCCAGCCTGATGATCGGGCCGCCATGGTGGTTCCACGACAGCCCGCAGGGCATTCGCCGCTACCTCGACCAGGTGGTGGAAAGCGCCGGCTTCTACAATCTGGCCGGGTTCAACGACGATACGCGCGCGCTGCTCTCCATTCCGGCGCGCCACGATGTCTGGCGCCGCGAAGTCAGCGGCTTCCTCGGCCGCTGGGTCGGCGAAAACCGCCTCAGCATATCGAGTGCCCGCGAGATCGCGCGGCACCTCAGCTATCAGGCGGCCAAGGACGCCTATCGGATCAAATAGTCTGGTCCTGGCGGGGGCGTCAGCCCCCGTTATCGCGACTTCAACATCACCGCGATCACCAGCACGACGCCGGTGATCAGCAGCACGATCAGCCCACCCAGGCCATTGCCGGCTTGCCGGAGCAGGCCAGGGCGGCCTGGCGGATGTGAGGGTAGGTCTGCGCTATTCAAGCTGTGATGCGTCATAGAAGGCTCCTCCCCGAAGTCCCACTGTTTGCATCGTGCCATCATGCGCCCCGCCCCGCTAAACAACTCCTTGCGGGCCTGCGCTTTGTGTCGATAGGGTTGCTATTGTGTCAAATTAGCAGTGTCGCGGCATTGTGTGCCTCGCTCTGATCAACATTTGCTCCCATGCCATAGTGACCCAGTACACCACAGACTGCGCTTCTGCTCTAATGGCCCCATGATGAATCAGTCGCCTGCCGAAACGGCCCTGAGCCGAGCCATGATCCGTTGGTCCCTGACCAAGTCCACGCCGGTTGCCGAAACGGCAACAAGCTGGATTTTCCGGGTCGAGCAGAACGGGCGCAATTTCGCGGCGCTCAAGATCCTCAAGCCCGAGACTGCGCATGAGGAACGCCGCGGTTCGGTGCTGCTCAATTGGTACGCTGGCGAAGGCGCTGCCACCGTGTTCGACATGCATGGCGATACGCTCTTTATGGAGTGGCTCGATGGCGGCACGCTGGGCGATCCGGTGCGGGCCGGCCGCGATGACGAAGCCACCATCGCCGTGTGCACCGTGGTGGCGGGCCTGCACCGGCCGCGCCCCGACGCGCCCGAGGATTTGCAGGGCCTGCGGGAACGCTTCACCGCGCTGTTTGAGACCGACGTGCGCGTATGGCCCCATACCGCCCGCGACCTTTATGCGCGGGCTTGCGGCATCGCGCTCAAGCTGTTCGATCGACCGACGGCGACCATTCCCCTTCACGGCGACCTGCACCACGACAACATCCTGGCCTCCGATCGCGGCTGGCTGGCCATCGATCCCAAGGGTCTCGTCGGCGATCCAGCCTATGAACTGGCCAATGTCTTTCGCAATCCGGTCGGCGCCGCGGCGCTGATCGCCAGTCCACGGCGCATTGCGGCCCTCACCGACGCCTTCGAGCAGCGCCTGGGCTATAACCGAAAGCGCATGCTGGGTTGGGCCGCAGCCCACGCTGCGCTCGCCGCCTGCTGGCACCTGGCCGATGGCAACTCTATCGCCACAGAGCTGGCGGTGCTGCCTCTGCTGCTCAGTGCCTATGATCAGGCCTAGCGCCAGGCCACCAGCACCGCGCCGGCCATGATGAAGGCGACGCCCAGCCAATTGGGCGCGCTGAGCTTTTCGCCCAGGAAGATCACGCCAAAGATCGCCACCAGCACCACGCTGAGCTTGTCGACCGGCGCCACCTGTGCCGCTTGGCCGATCTTGAGGGCGCGAAAATAGGCGATCCAGGAGGCGCCCGTCGCCAGTCCCGACAGCACCAGGAACAGATAGGTCTTGCTCGAAATGCTATCGAGCGGCTGAAACTGCCCGGTGGCCGCGACAATACCCGCCAGCACCAGCAATATTACGCAGGTGCGCACCAGCGTGGCAAAGTCGGAGTTGATGTTCTCGATGCCTACCTTGGCGAAAATGGCCGTCAGCGCCGCGAACCCGGCCGAAAGCAGCGCCCAGAATTGCCAGCTTTCCCAGAACAGCTTCATGGACATCCCCCCGTGATGCGCAATAACCAAGGCAAAGCCGGTCGCCCGCTGCCGCAAATTACCCTATGTGTTCTGTCACACCCTTGTCGCAACAGGAATGGTTCGATGACGTCTCTGCCCCGCCGCAGTTTACTTTTGCTTGGTGTGTCGGCAGCACTGGCTGCCTGTTCCACCACCATTCCCGTTTTGCCCAAGACAGCAAGCTCGCCGGAAAACCTCTCCGACGCCGAAATCATGCTGGCCATCAACGCCGTCCGCCGTGCCAATGGCGCCGCGGCCTGGACCTATAGCATCGCCCTGGAGAACGCTGCCCGTTCCCAGGCCCGCCTGATGGCCAGCAAGGACACCATGAGCCACAATCTGGGTGTCACCCTGCGCGAGCGCGTCACCGCCGCCGGCTATATCGGTGCGGTCGGCGAGAACGTCGCCAAGGGCTATAAGGACCTTCCCGGCGCCATCCAGGGCTGGATGGAATCGGCTGGCCATCGCTCGACCCTGCTCAACGGCAAATTCGTCGAATTTGGTCTGGCTGCTGCCCGCAGCAAGAGCGGCAAGGTCTATTGGGCCATGATCGCCGGCGGCAGCTTCGCCCCCTGGCTGAGCGCGTCCTGAGGTGCATGCCGCCGTGTGATCGACATTGTGTTGCCCCGCTTGCGAGTGGACAACCCAAGACGCCGAGTGGCCTTGCGGTGGCGCGGATACTCGTAACGGGCGGTCTCTGGGCCCTCTATTTTTTACCTGGAACGACGCAAGGACAGCCCGTCACGATCCGGTTTGAGCAAGGTCTGGCCAGGCCGCTGTGTCGCAGGCGGAACTGCCAAATGTCATTCCTGCTGGATAGGCGCCCCCATCCCCGGCCCCCCACCCAACCCTGCGTGGGAGCGCTCGCATAGCGGGGATGGGGAGTGTGACACGGGATTTTGACGCGGGGATAAGGTGAATTGGGGTGTTCATGAAGCCCCCAATCCTGCGCCATCCACCGCATTGCCTTCTCCCCTTGAGGGAGAGAGTGGATCGGCGCGCAGCGACGAGACGGATGAGGTGGGCTTGCCGTTATCGCCGTCACGTCCTGCCATCGCAAAACTCCCGCGCGTCTGCTGCAAAACCTGGGCCACCTACCCAGCAGTCCAGTGCAGCCTCGCAAGGGGAAGCGTGACGATCACACCACCGCGAATACCGGGGCGTGATGAGAAGAAAGCGATGGCAATTCTGGGCTGCGACGGCGGCAACTGACCCCATTTGGGTCGTTCGCAGCAATCATGCCGCTTGCCGAAAGTGGCGGTAGGCAATCATGAGGATACGCACGCGGAAACTACGGTGCCGCTTCGCGAGCGTACGGCCTGGCCCATTCGGAACGTCTGGCTTCTCGCGCGCCCTGATTTGGACAAGAACGCTCGAGTTCTCGGGTAAAGGAACTTCTTCGGGGCGGCCTCACAGGATAGGAACTCTGGCGACGTAGTGGGCCATGGCCATCGCCGCTGGGCAATCACACTCAGCCAACCGAAGATTGCAAATGCCCTCGGCCGCGGTCAGCCCCTCTGTTTGCGCCGTTCAATCGCCTTGCCCGAGATCGAGCCAGTCACCAGTGGCCGCAGCAACGCCAATGCCGACGCCATCCCCGCCACGCCAAGTTGCTTGCCAATCACTTCATACATCTGGTCCTCGATCTGGCGGACGGCGCCATCGAGCGTCCGGCCGTTGCCAGTCAGTTCCAGGGTGACCTGCCTACGGTCCGCCGCGTCTTCGCGGCGCACCACGATAGCGCGTTTGACCAGTGCATCCACCAACCGACTAGGACTGCCACTCTCGCATACCAGTAGTTCACCCAGCGCCTTCAGCGACAGCGGGCCATGGTCGGCAAGGCACCGCACGACCTCCGCCTGGGATGGCGTGAGGTCAATCGTCGCAAGTTGCGCGCCAAGCGCGCGGCTGCCTTCCCGCTGAGTGGCGAGGATCAGAAAACGGAGTTCTTCTTCAGGCCGCATAGCTCCCCTTGCCGGCATATAACGGCACGATCTGCAGCCGCTTCAGCCGCTCTCCAGCATCTGGATCGTGCGTCGGCAAGTAAACCACCGGCCGCTCAGACGCAAACTGCCGGACGTTCGCCAGTGTTCGCGCCGTCACACCAGCATTCACGCTGATCCCGTCGATCTTGCCCTCAAGCGTCAGGCGCTCACTATAGGACGTGTCCCCAGCAAGGAAGATGCTGACATCGCCGCTTTCCACAATCACCGAGAGGTGGTTGGGCGTGTGGCCCGGTGTCGCTACTGCAACCACTGAACCATCCTTGGTCAGTCGCCTACTCGCTGAGAAAGGGCCATAAGCGCCATCGGTGAGATCGAGCGGCTCCGGGTCGAACCAGCTCGGCCAACGTTTGGGCAGATGGCCACGCAACATCCCCATAAAGCCGCGGGCACCGGCGACTTCGCCTCGGCTCGCTCGAACAAGGCTCTTCGGAAAGTGCTGCAGCCCCGCATCATGATCGATATGCATATGTGTGAGCACCACCTGCTTCACGTCGCCTTGGCTAATCCCCAGCGCTCGCAATTGCGGCCCGACTTCCTGTTCCGGCGCAATATCGAACTGCGCACAATTTCGAAGAAACGGGTGCCAGGACCGCCGTACCTCTTCAAGAAGATAGGTCGCCTGCCCGGTGTCCACTACGATGACACCATCGTTATGTTCGATGGCCCAGGCATAAGTGGGTTGCCAGCCACTCCAATTGGCATCGGCGAGCACACCGAAAATTCCGAAAGCCCCGGGCCGCGGCGCGTCCATCTGCGCCAGCTTTATCCGAACCGCCCCGGTCTGAATTGCATGAACCTTCATCATCGATTCCATTACATGACGTGTCATATATGATGTGTCATGTAATTAGCCGAAGTCATGATGTCAATGCAAGTCCGAGCGGCAACCAGCACGTACAAAACATTGAAGGCAGACATGATTTGGGTCTGCTTGAGGCTAGGGGCGCAAGTTAAGTCCACCGGACTCGACCAAGCCGCACAGCAGTTAGGTCTGCTTTCCGGCCGTGAACGCAAAAGCTGAAGTCTGAAACCACCCCCGTTTCTGACATTCTAGCCCACGCCAGGAATGACCGAATTGGGGAAAGGCGATGAGCGCCCAGCTATCGCCATGCTGGCTCCAAAAGTGTTCGTCGCCCACCCTTGCATGGCCCCCGTCACCCCCCGGGCACCCTTTTCCAACAATCTCGCCATCCTTGGCCCAAATTTCCCCCATCGCGCCTTGTCCGTCCCGCCGCGATTTGACATGACACCGACAACCTTGCGGAGCAGCCCATGAAAATCCTGGTCGCCATCAAGCGCGTCGTCGATCACAATGTCCGCATTCGCGTGCGGCCCGATGGCACCGGCGTCGAAACCACTGGCGTGCGCCTGTCGATGAACCCTTTCTGCAAGCATGCGGTCGAGGCCGCGGTGCAGCTGGCAGAAGCCGGGCAGGGCGCGGCGTCTCCAACCGAGATCGTCATCGTCTCGGTCGGCCCCAAAGCCGCCACCGATGTGATCCTGACCGCACTTGCCATGGGCGCCCATCGCGGCATTCTCATTGAAACCGATGCCGATCTCGAAACCCTCGCCATTGCCAAACTGCTGGCTAAAGTGGTCGATGAAGAACAGGCCGATCTGGTGCTGCTGGGCAAGCAGGCGGTCGACGATGATAGCAATCACGTCGGCCAGATGCTCGCGGCCCTCACCAATCGCCCCCAGGCCACCTTTGCTTCCGAGATCAGCATCGTGGGGCCAGCGCTCGAAGTCACCCGCGAGATCGATTCCGGCCGTCAGACCCTCAGCCTGCCGCTGCCAGCCATCGTCACGGCCGATCTTCGACTCAACACGCCGCGCAATGCCGCGCTGCCCATGGTGATGAAGGCGCGCGCCAAGCCGTTGGCCGTGCGCCCCGTCGCCGAATTCGGCGTCGATCTTAGCCCGCGCCTTGTCATCGAAAAGATCAACCCGCCCGCCGAGCGTGCTGCCGGCAGGACGCTGGGATCGGTCGCCGACCTTGCCGCCTTCATTGCCGACGACATTGCCCAGATGGAGGCGCTGTGATGCGCGTTCTCGTTCTTGCCGATCACGATGCGGGGCTGCTTGCGCCCGCCACCGCCCGGATTGTTCAGGGCGCAACCGCGCTGGGCGCGATTGATCTGCTGGTGGTGGGCGACGATATCGCGGCCATCGCCCAGTCCGCCGCCGCGCTGGCCGGTGTTGCCAAAGTGCTGACTGGCAAGGGCAGCCTCGCCGCCGATGGGTTGGCTGCCCGTCTCGCCGCTTTGGCAGGGGACTATGACTATGTCGTCGCAAGCGCCGGCAGCGTGGGCAAGGATGTCATGCCCCGCCTTGCCGCTTTGCTCGATGTGATGCCCGTGACCGATATTGTCACCATCCTGGGACCCACGCGCTTTGAGCGGCCCATTTATGCCGGCAACGCCGTCCAGACTGTTACCGACAATCAGCCGCGACATATCCTGACGCTGCGCGCCTCGGCGTTCCGCCCGGCCGCAACAGGCAATACCGCCGATATCGAAGCACTCGACAGCGACATCGCCTCGCTGGTGACCCTATTGGCCAATCATCGCACGCTCAGCGACACCCCCGATCTGGCCACGGCCCAGATCGTTGTCGGCGGCGGTGTGGCGTTGGGCTCGGCCGAGAACTTCCAGCTGATTGAAAAGCTGGCCAAAAGGCTCGGTGCCGCCGTCGGCGCGACCCGCGCTGCGGTCGATGCGGGCTATGCCCCCAATGACTGGCAGATTGGCCAGACCGGCAAGATCATCGCGCCCGATCTCTATATTGCCATCGGCATTTCGGGCGCCTTGCAGCATCTGGCCGGCATCCAGGGTGCCAAAAAAATCGTCGCCATCAATACCGACGCCGAAGCGCCTTTGGTCAAGCTGGCCGATGTCGCACTGATCGGCGATTTGTTCGAGACCATTCCCCAGCTGATCGCTGAACTCGACAAGCGCGGCGTCACGCACTGAGCCCAATCTGATCGAACGCCAATCCGCAACGAGACAGGGCTGGCGTGCATCTTTGCGACGCGTCTCCGCCGTTCTGATGATTGCAAATTCTGCCCCGCCGCCTATAAAGACCCCGCCTTCCCACCGGAACGACTCCTGCCATGTTTGAGACCCTTTCCAAGGCCCCCGGCGACAAGATCCTGGCGCTCATGGGCGAATACGCGGCCGACCCGCGCCCCACAAAGATCGACCTTGGTGTCGGCGTCTATAAGGATGAACAGGGCGTGACCCCGGTCATGTCATCGGTCCGCAAGGCCGAGCAGCGCATCCTGGCCGCCGAAAAGACCAAGACCTATCTCGGCATTGCCGGCAACAAGGGCTTTGGCGCTGCCGTTCTTGATCTGGCGCTGGCTGATGCGATTGACCGCACCCGCGTGCGCATCGCCCAGGCCCCCGGCGGCACCGGTTCGCTCTGGGTGCTGATGCAGCTGGTCAACCGCGCCCGTCCTGGCGCCACGGTCTGGGTGTCCGATCCGACCTGGCCCAACCACAACCCCATCGCCGAAAACTCCGGCCTCGTGGTCAAGACCTATCCCTATTTCGATACCGAGACGCGCGGCGTCAAGTTCGAGCAGATGCTCGCTACGCTCGATGGCCTGACCAAAGACGACGTCGTGCTGCTGCACGGCTGCTGCCACAACCCGACCGGCGCCAATCTGACCAATGCCCAGTGGGATCAGGTCGCGGCCAGCCTTGCCCGCACCGGCGCTCTGCCGTTCATCGATCTGGCCTATCTCGGATTTGGCGATGGTCTTCTCGAAGACGCCTATGGCACCCGCAAGGTGATTGCCTCGGTGCCCGAAGCGCTGATCGCCTTCTCCGGCTCCAAGAATTTCGGCCTTTATCGTGAGCGTATCGGCGCGGCCATCATCGTGGCACGCGACGCGGCGCAGGCCGATGTCGCCAATTCGCAGCTGCTCAACATCATCCGTGGCGCCTATAGCCAGCCGCCCGATCATGGTGCCGAGATCATCCGCACCATCCTTGAGGACGCCGAGCTGCGCGCCGAATGGGAAGCCGAGCTTAACCTGATGCGGGCCCGCATGATCCGCCTGCGCGAAAAGCTCAGTACGGCGATCCGTACCAAGTCCAATTCGGCCGATTTCGACTTCATCGCCGATCATCGCGGCATGTTCTCGCTGCTGGGCCTGCCCAATAGCGTGGTCGAACATCTTAAGGCCACCAACGGGGTCTATATGATTGGCGACAGTCGCATCAACGTCGCGGGCATCCCCGAAGATCGGGTCGACGACCTCGCCGACGCATTTTTGGCGGCCATCGCCTGACGCCCCGCAAATGATCTTGCGGCAAGCCTTTGCCGTGCTACATCTTTTGCCCATGGGCATGTTTGAAGACAATTAGGAGGGAACCATGAAGTTCTTCGTCGACACTGCGGAAATCAAGGACATCAAGGAGCTCTACGAGACCGGTCTCCTCGATGGCGTCACCACCAACCCGAGCCTGATCGCCAAGTCCGGCCGTGACTTCAAGGAAGTCATTGCCGAGATCTGTGCGCTGGTGCCTGGCCCGGTTTCGGCCGAAGTGGCATCGCTGGAATATGAGGGCATGGTCGCCGAGGGCGAGCACCTGGCCAAGATCGCCGACAACGTCGTGATCAAGCTGCCGCTCACGCTCAATGGCCTCAAGGCCACCAAGTATTTTTTCGACAAGGGCATCAAGACCAACGTCACCCTGTGCTTCTCGGCCAACCAGGCCCTGCTGGCCGCCAAGGTCGGCGCGACCTATATCTCGCCCTTCCTCGGGCGTCTGGATGACATCAACCTCGATGGCGTTGAACTGATCGAGAATATCCGTCAGATCTACGACAACTACGCTTTCGACACCCAGATCCTGTCGGCTTCGATCCGTTCGCCCAACCACGTGACCCAGGTCGCGCTGGCAGGCTCGGACGTGGCCACCATTCCGCCTGACGTGATCCGCAAGCTGGCCAACCACCCGCTGACCAACGCCGGCATCGAGGGCTTCCTTAAGGACTGGAAAGCCACCGGCCAGTCCATCCTCTAGGCCATCCAGGCCACCGCATTGCCTTCTCCCCGTTGGGGAGAAGGTGCCACCAAGGGACACCCTATTAGCGCAAGCGAATTTTGGTTGGGATGAGGGGCTGCGACCCCTTCCAGGGGCACCATTGTTGGCTGCCGATCCCGCCCCTGTTTTGGCCTTCGGCCAATCCACCTTCTCCCTCAAGGGTAGAAGAGTAGAGGAGTGCCCATGGCCGAGCCCGATCTCGCTGCCGCCATCAAAGCCGCCCTTGCTGCTGTCGAAATTCCTGGCGGTGGCGATCTGGCTGGCTATGCCGGCCTCTCCGACATCATCATCACACCTTCGGCGGTAGCCTTCGCCATCGCGGTCGCGCCGGGCATGGAAGCCGCCTTCGGGCCTGCGCGCGAGCAGGCACAGGCAATTGCCATGCAAACAGCAGGCAAACGCAAGGTCATGGTATCCTTGACTGGCGGCAAGCCGCCGGCAAAAGCCGGTCCAACCTTCTCCCACGGCGCGCCCGTTCCGCCCGGCAAGACTGCCGTCACTGGCATCAAGCGCATCATTGCGGTCGGCTCGGGCAAGGGCGGCGTCGGCAAGTCCACCACGGCAGTAAACCTGGCGCTGGCGCTGCAGGCCGAGGGTCTGCGTGTCGGCGTGCTCGATGCCGATCTTTATGGTCCCTCCATTCCCAAGCTGCTCGGCCTCGAGGGTCAGCCCGCCATTCGCGATGACGGAATTTTTTCGCCTCATGCCACCTTTGGCCTCAAGGCCATGTCGATCGGCTCCATGCTGGTCAAGGACCAGGCCGTGGTCTGGCGCGGCCCCATGGCGACCTCGGCGCTGCGCCAGTTGCTGCGCGAAACCGATTGGGGCACGCTCGATATCCTGGTGGTCGACCTGCCGCCGGGCACGGGCGACATCCAGATTTCCCTGTTCCAGCAGGCCGTTGTCGATGGTGTCGTCATCGTCTCGACGCCTCAGGATCTGGCGCTGATCGATGCCAAGAAGGCCATCGACATGATCCGCCGCTTCAGCGTGCCGCTGCTCGGTCTGGTCGAGAACATGAGCTACTTCATCGCCCCCGACACGGGCACACGCTACGATATCTTCGGCTCCGGTGGTGCCCAACGCGCTGCCGCAGATCTCGCAATGCCGTTCCTGGGGGCCGTGCCGCTGGTCATGTCCATTCGCGAAGGCTCTGACGCCGGCCTGCCGCCGCTGGTCTCGGCTCCGGACGGCGCCGAATCCCTCGCCTATCGCGCCATTGCCCGCCAACTGCTCCAACAATTGCCCGCCTGACGCAGCCGGGAGGCTGTTAAGATATTGTTAGCTCTTGGACTTCACTATTGTCCCATGGCTATCATTCAAAGAGTCAGTGGCTACGACGCCATTCTGGCCCAACGTCAGAGACGAGCCGATGCCGCCGCGGTTGCCGAGGCACGTTCTGCTGCGCGCCAGCAGGCGGCCAGTACCACCCTGGCGAAATCGGATGGGCTGCGCAACGCAATGGCCAACAACATCAACCAGACGGTCTCTAATCAGGTCCAGATGACCTCGCAATTGGTCAGCACGCGCGTCAATGCTGCCAATAAGGTCAAGGCGGAAGCCCTGATGGCCAAGGCCGATGCGGCGTTGACCAAGTTCGCCTGACCGTCTTCCGTCTCCAACTGCAATCGATTGCATAACGCTGTTGTCTGCGCTATCGGCTTGGCACGTACCGCTTGAGTCATTCCGCATGAGGACCAGACATGTTTTCTTTTGACCGCCAGAAGTTTGGTCCGCAGTTCACTTTTGGCGCGGCAACCGCTGCCTATCAGATCGAGGGCGGGCAGACTGATGGGCGCGGTCCATCCATCTGGGACAGCTTTTCGGCCACCCCTGGCAACGTCCACAATGG
Source organism: Alphaproteobacteria bacterium (assembly GCA_018820005.1). GTDB lineage: Bacteria > Pseudomonadota > Alphaproteobacteria > Rhizobiales > Devosiaceae > Devosia. Next base: position 11,676 of record JAHJOS010000663.1, read on the forward strand.
CGACACCGGCAGCAATGCCTGCAACCACTATGAGCTCTGGCCCGCCGACCTCGATTTGATTCGCGATGCCGGTTTTGATGCCTACCGCTTCTCATTCTCCTGGCCTCGCCTGATCCCGGAAGGCACCGGGGAGGTCAATCCGGCAGGCCTGGATTTCTATGATCGCCTCGTCGATGGCATGCTGGAGCGTGGCATCAAGCCCTATGCCACACTTTACCACTGGGACCTGCCGTCGGCTCTGCAGGACAAGGGCGGCTGGATGAACCGCGACATTGCCGGTTGGTTCGCCGACTACGCCGCGCTGATTGCCCAGAAATTCGGTGATCGCCTCGAAGCCACAGCCACCATCAACGAACCTTGGTGCGTCGCCTTTCTCAGCCACTATTTGGGTGCCCATGCTCCCGGCTATCGCGATATGCGGGCCGCCGCGCGCGCCATGCACCATGTTCTGTTTGCCCACGGCACCGCCATTGATGCGCTACGGGCGAACGGCGCGAAAAACCTCGGTATTGTGCTCAATCTTGAAAAGGCCGAAGCAGCCTCTGAAAGCCTGGAAGATGTGGCAGCGATGGACATGGGCGATGCCCTGTTCAACCGGTGGTACCTGGGTGGCGTGCTCAAGGCACAATACCCCGAGGTGGTGCTGAACTGGTTGGGCGAACACATGCCCAAGGGCTATGCCGAGGATATGGCCACTGTCTCCCGTCCGCTCGATTGGCTGGGCATCAACTACTACACCCGCGGGCTCTATCGGGCGCCGAGCAAGCCCGGTAATCCGATCGAGCAGGTCAAGGGCCCGCTCGAAAAGACTGATATCGGCTGGGAAATCTATCCCAAGGGCCTCAGTGATCTGCTGGTGCGCGTCTCCAACGACTACACCAAGATCCCGCTCTACGTGACCGAGAACGGCATGGCCGAAGTGGAGGGCGACGACGATCCGCGCCGCGTCCAATACTATGAAGATCACCTCAAGGCCGTGCTGACCGCGCGCGAGCAGGGGGCTGACGTCCGGGGCTATTTTGCCTGGTCGCTGCTGGACAATTTTGAGTGGGCCGAGGGCTACAACAAGCGCTTTGGCCTGGTCCATGTCGACTACCAGACCCAGAAGCGCACGCCCAAGGCCAGCTATCGCGCGTTCCAGGGTCTGTTGCACAATAGCCGGTGAAGCGGCCTTTCAGTCGGTAGGGGCAAGGTGATAGGTGTGTGAAAACACCGCTGCACCGGAGCTGCTTATGACTGCCAATCCGCTCATGACCGAGCAGAAGAAGATCGACAACGCAACGCCGGACAAGGACTGGTGGCGCGGGGCAGTGATCTACCAGATCTATCCCCGCTCCTTCCAGGACCAGGACGGCGACGGTGTCGGCGATCTGGTGGGTATTACCAGCCGTCTTGATTACGTCGCGGACCTGGGCGTGGACGCTATCTGGCTATCGCCAGTGTTCACCTCGCCCATGAAGGATTTTGGCTACGACGTCTCCAATTACCGCGACATCGATCCGACCTTCGGCACGCTCGAAGATTTCGACCGGCTGGTACAGAAGGCCCATTCGCTCGGCCTCAAGGTGATTATTGACCAGGTCATCTCCCATTCTTCCGACAAGCATGCCTGGTTTGCCGAAAGCCGGGTCTCCAAGACCAATGATCGCGCTGACTGGTATGTCTGGGCTGATCCCAAACCCGATGGCACCCCGCCCAACAACTGGTTGTCGATCTTTGGTGGCTCTGCCTGGCAATGGGACAGCCGCCGCATGCAGTATTATCTGCACAATTTCCTCGTTTCCCAGCCTGACCTGAACTTTCACAATCCTGCCGTGCAGGATGCGCTGCTGGGCGAGATGCGCTTCTGGCTTGAGCGAGGTGTCGACGGCTTCCGGCTCGATACCGTCAATTTCTATTTCTGCTCGCTCGGGCTCGAGAGCAATCCTGTGGTCAAGGCTGCCGATTTCAATGCCTCCACCGCCCCGGCCGTCAATCCCTACAATTTCCA
>JAHJOS010000664.1 GCA_018820005.1 Alphaproteobacteria bacterium
ATCTTCGCCGCCTGGCCGGCCATCTATGCCGCCAGCTTTTCGGGCTTCTATCTGGCCATGATCGCCATTCTGCTGGCGCTCATCCTGCGTCCGGTGGGGTTCAAGTTCCGCAGCAAGGTCGATAACCCGACCTGGCGTTCGGTGTGGGACTGGGGCCTGTTCATCGGCGGCTTCGTGCCCTCACTGGTCTTTGGTGTCGCCGTGGGCAATCTGTTCCTGGGCGCCCCCTTCCGCCTCGATGATACGCTGCGGGTTTCCTATGAAGGCAATTTCTTCGGCCTGCTGACGCCCTTTGCCCTGCTGGCCGGTCTTGTCAGCCTGGGCATGCTGGTCACCCAGGGCGCCACCATCATCGCAGCCCGCACCCAGGGCCCCGTCGCCGAACGCGCCCGCACCTATGGTCGCTGGTCGGCCCTGGCAACGATCGTTCTGTTCGTGCTCGGCGGCGTGGTCGCGCTCTACCTGCTCAGCGGCTATCGCATCAGCAGCGTCATCGACGCCGCTGGCCCCTCCAACCCGCTCAACAAGACCGTCGTCGTCGAGGCCGGTGCATGGGCCAGCAATTATGCAACCATGCCCTGGACAATGGCAGCACCCATCATCGCCCTGCTAGGCAGCATCATCGCCTATGCCGCGCTGACCATGCGGGCCAAGGTGCTGGGCATCCTGGGTTCGAGCATCGCCATCCTGGGCATCATTGCCACGGCCGGCTTGTCGCTCTTCCCCTTCATGATGCCCTCCTCGATCGATCCGGTCTCGAGCCTGACGGTCTGGGATGCGTCGTCCAGTCAGCTGACTCTGTTCATCATGCTGGGCGTCACACTGGTCTTCATGCCCATCATCCTGCTCTACACCGCCTGGGCCTTCCGCGTCATGCGCGGCCCGGTGACGGCCACCAGCCTGCATCGCAATCCCAACGCTTATTGAGAGATCATCATGTGGTATTTTGCCTGGATACTGGGCGTGAGCCTGGCCTGCACTTTCGGCATCCTCAACGCGATGTGGTATGAGCTGACCGAAAAAAAGCCGTGACATCACGCTGACAGCAAAAGGCCGCCGCGCTCTCAACAAGCGCGGCGGCCTCTGCCTTTTTCAGGTCAGTATTGGCTACTGGTCCGGCGCTAGATCCGCACCGTTTCAATATGCGGGATCACCCCAGGGAAAGCCTCTTCCGCCACGGCACCGCCCACCAGCAGCCCCCGGCTCCAATCCAGCACCAGCCCGACCTTGCCGGGCCGGTCCAGCATGAGGCCATCGCCACCGCTGCTCAGCCGCACCCGGCTCTGGCGCACATGTTCGGAAAATTCGGCAAAGCTCTGCCCTTCAGCGACAATCACCGCCCAGCCGGTCTGCTGGCCATGGATGCGGTATTCAATACCCGCACAGGGCCCAGTTTCCATCGGCTCCAGCCGCCCCGTCGCCTTGAACGCAACCATGGCCTCGCCACCGCACACAATCAGCGTGTCCCCATCGAGGTGATGGCTGAGGCCTGCCCGCGCCGCATAAAGATGGGTGAATTTGAGCCGTTCGTTCGCGCCCAGCCGATAGAGCAGCAGCGCAGCCTCGCGCTTTTGGCCAACGCGCGGCAACACGCCATTGCCCGCCCAATAGGATGGTCGCTGTTCGCCCCAGGGGTCATCCTCGCCAGGATGGTTGATCCAGCCGCGCGCCATGGGGTGGCTGGCAAACCGCAGGTCGATGACATGCTGCTGGTGTCCATCCTCGCCCGCCCTGGCCGCGCTATTGCTCGACAGCTGCACATCCGCGCTCTTGTAGAGGCTGAGCCGCGCTGCAGGGCCAAACCCCTGCGCATAGCGCGCGCTCACAACTTCCCCCGCCGCTGGCGTGGCATAACCCGCCAGATCCTGGGGCGGCACATAGCTGCCCGCGGCAAACAGCGGCAGCGAGGCCACCCCGCCGTTGAGCCAGCCCGATCCGAACGCCACCGCTGCAAATGGCGCCAGTTCGGTCAGCGGCCCCGCGCGCAGCGTTCCGGCATAGGCCCGCCCCATCGAGCCGGCTGGAACCCCGGCCAGCGTATGCAGCGCCACCATGGTGAAGATGCGGTCGCACAGCACCCGCGCCCGCTCGGCGATCTCTGTCGGCGCCAGCTCCACCAGCGCCAATAGCCCGATGAAATCGACCGGGTAATAGGCCGAGGAATTCCACTCCGCCAGGCCTTCCTCTTCCACGCCATCCAGCCACAGCCCCAGCCGCTCGGTCGCCAGCGCCGCCTGCTCGGCACCAGTACGCCCGGACGCCGAGAAAACCGCATCAGGAAAGCTCAGCCCGGCCAGCAGCTGCGCCGCATGAAAGCACAGCGCATGGTTCTCGCTCCAGAACCACATCACGTCATCGCCCGGCTCATCCACCCAATAGCGGAACCCCACCAGGGTTTTGGTGATACGGTCGGCCAGATCGGCCGGAAACGCCTGAGGATGCCGCATCCAGGCCCACAGCAACGGCACCGCAACGAAATCGGCGCAGTCGTGCCGTTCCGCGATGGTCTTGAGCGTCTCCTCGATGATCGGCCTGATCCGCGCATCGTCGGCCCGCCCGGTCTCGAGCAACGCTACGACCGTCCCGATCTTGTTCTCGCCATGCAGCGCGGCGTTTTCCAGCGCCCGCGCCTTGCGGTTGGCCAGATCGGGCCCGATATCAGCGCCTTCGAGCCGATGCAATATCGGACAGCCGATGGTCCGATCCACCCGGCTGTCATCGGCCATAAAGGTCAGGTTCAGCATGTGATAGCCATCCGGCAGCCCTGCCGCATCACACAGCCGCACCGATGTCGCGCCGGCCTCCAGGCGCACCACCGTGTCCAGCAAAGCCTTGTGGACATTCGAAAAGGCGACAAGGCGCGCCGCAATATCCACCGCGATATCGGCCGGCGTATCAAACAGCAGCGTCACCGCATCGCCAGCCACGTCCCCCTCGGTCCGCACCTGGGTGGACAGCGCCGTCAGCGCATCGACATTGCCGCCAACACTTGCCCCGTCCAGCACCACCGCAAGGCTGACATCGTCAACCAGCACCAGTTCAAAAAACCAGTTCACGTCGCGCTCGGCCATGTCCTCGGTCAGCACAATCACTTCACTGCCCGCCGCCTTGAGCGGCAGATGCACCACGCTCTCCTGCGTCTGGTTGCGCGTGAACGGCTCGAACCGCGCCGCCAACACCCCATCCACCCAGATGTGGATACCGCCGCGCGTCAACAGGCGGAACGAACAATAGCGATCGCTCGGCGCCACCAGCCGGGTCCGGCACCACCGCGCCAGCCGCGTCGGCCGGTGACGGAACTGGCTGAACTCCACCCGCCGGTTATTCCCCGGCAGATAGAGGCGCTCCACCAACCAGTCCGTGCGCAACGCAACCGTGCGCACTGCCACCTCCTGCCAGGTCGCTACCCGGCAGGGCAGATCACCAACATCGACAAACCCATTGATATATTTATAGTTTTGCGAGTCATACGCCACCGCCGGCATCCCCGGGAAAGCGCGTTCCTCAACGGCGGACAGCTCCCATGCGGTGAGACTGTCGCCGCGCGAAATGGTCATCAAAGGCGGTGTCATGCAGGGCTTTCAACTCTAAAATGTCGGGATGCCACGCGCGGCGCCCCCCAATATGCCCCATTGAGTGCCCAGATTCGCGCCATGCTTGAAGGCACCAATCTTGCAACGCCGCACTGCGTCGGTGTCAGCCTGAAACACCTCAGCATCGACAAACACAATCGCGCAAAAAGCACCAGCTTTTCAGGGCTCTGGTTCGTGACATAGTGGGGATCACATGAGCGGCAACGCATATCGATGCGGTGAATATCTATTTATACCTCAATAGTTTAAAGCGGACTCACGAGCCGCGCGTAGCATAGTCTGCAAACCAGATCTTAGACAGTTTTGTGCTAGTCTTGGCGCAGGTTTTGATGGGTGAACGCACTGTCGCCCGACCGATCCGAGCAGCTGTAGCAGGAGCTTTTGGAGGCCAGCAGCGAGGTTCCTCGCCTGCGCTCGCAACTGCGACGCAAGGAGGAGGAGCAGGATCTCTTAAAAAGAGCCGCGCAGTACTTCGCCAGGCAACCCGAGTGAAGCACCGCCTAATGAACGAGCACCGCCATGACTACGCCGTCACAGTGATGTGCCGCGTCTTGCGGGTGGCTCGCACCGGCTTTTTTTTGTGCCTGGCTGCACGAGACGGTAAGCGATCACCCCAAGGAAGATGCCCGCCTTCTCGATCTCATCCGCCATTCCTACAGCGCAAGTCGTGGGGTTTACGCTGCGCGTCGCATCTTCGGCGATCTGCGAGAAATTGGCGAAGTCTTCGGCCTCCAACGTCTCAGACGCATCATGGCTAAGAAAGGCATCAAGCTAGTGCGCGGCTACAAGGGGCCGCGAGCCATTGCTGGCCGCCCCTCGAACATTGCTCCGAACCACCTGCAACGCGTCCTTACAGTTGATGCTCCCAGCATGGTCTGGGTGACCGATATTGCCTATATCCGGACCTTGCAGGGCTGGCTCTATCTGGCCCTCGTCGTCGACCTGTTCGCGCGCAAGGTGGTGAACTGGACGATGAATTCAAGCGTCGCCAGAGAGCTGGCCAGGATGCGCTGCTGATGGCCGTCAGGTGCAGAAGGCCTGCCGGGAGCGTCCCTTTTTCGCTCAGATCAGGGGAGCCAATATGGCTGCGATGACTTCAAGTGGTTCTGTCAGGCCAACAATCTGCAACCCTGCATGAGCCGGCGCGCCAACTGCTGGGACAATGCCGTCGCAGAGTCATTCTTCGCGAGCCCGAAGGAGGAGCGCATTCGAAAACGGATCTACGAAACTCATCACCTCACCCGAACCGAAATTCTCGACTATATCGAGGTCGTCTACCATCGAAACCGCCGCCACAGCCATATTGGCGGCGTCAGTCCCGAGGCGTTCGAAACCGCCGCCGCGTGAGGCCGAGAAATGTCTGCCAAACCAGGGGCAGTCCATGACGCACCCGCCTCTTAGGGTGTTGGGTATCCCCCTCCACCCACTTGAGCGGTAGGACCTCTTGCCCGCGGCCTGCCTGACGCGGGCGGATCACGTTACAGCGGCTTGCTCTTAGTCTAGAAGAGGCGCCATAAATCGGTTCTGCCCTATTGCCGCCAGGCTGACCGTCTCATGGCGAGCCACCCCCCCAGCCCCAATCTTGCCTGCCGCGATCAGGTCGATCATGGTGCACAGATGCGCAGCCGAGGTGTGACTGAGGGCCGAGACCGGGAAAGGGCTGCGCATCGGCTCGTGGTAGATCTTTCGGACGAAGGAGCGTTCCGCTGGCACGCCCTCGTGAAAGCCGCGGACGCTGATGAAGATGACAACGACATCCTGAACCACATCAGGCACCCCGAAACGCAGAACGGTGCGCAACATGTCGCGTCGCCGCTTGAGGCCAAGGTCCTCGAAGAGAAACCGCGCCAGCACCAGGTGGCCGGGATAGCGGATGGTACGGAAGCTGAGGTTTCGCACCTTGTGCTGCAGCGCCGCGCAGAGGCTGCCCATGCCACCGGCCGTGCTGAAGGCCTCGTAGGGACGACCGTTGAGCACAAAGCTCTCATGGTCCTGCAGGGGGGCGGTGCTGACCAGCTTGCCTTCGACAATGCCTTCGCAGAGGCCTGTGTATTCGGCGATGAGGCCGTCGACATCCCAGGAGAGCCCATAGCCGAAGCCGTTGGAGGGATGCACTGGCAGGCCGCCGACGCGCACCACCATGTCGATGGGGCCCTCGAGCGCGTCGACCAGCTCGACTGCCAGATTGGCGACAAGGCCTGGCGACAGGCCGCAGCCGGGCAGGATCACCTTGCCGTGGCTGGCTGTTGCGGCAATCTCGCTGACCGGCACTGTGTCCTCGGCGGTATCCACATAATGGACGCCGGCCTCGATCGCTGCGGTGACAATTGCTGCCGCGAGGCGCGTGGGCGCGGCATTGACCACAATATCGAAGCCGGCCAGCGCCTCAACGCAGTCCTTGCGGCGCGATGCATCCAGGTGACGGGTGCGGAAGCCACGCTTGGTGGCCTGGTCCAGGGCTTCCTGCGTCACGTCGGCGACTTCGGCCTCGTGGCCATCAACACTGGCCAGCAGGCTCGCCACCGCAAGGCCTATGCGGCCGCCGCCAATGATCAGGACCTTCATGACGCACTCCGATCAGGCATTGAAGCGACTGAGGAAGGCCCGTAGCCGTTCGCTGGCCGGGCTGCGGATCACTGTGTCGGCCGTTCCCACCTCGGCGATGACGCCGCCATCAATGAACGCGACGCGGTCGGCCACGTCGGCGGCGAAGGCCATTTCATGGGTGACGATGGCCATGGTCATGCCGTCATGCGCCAGAAGGCGGATGACCTGCAGCACCTCGCCCACAAGTTCGGGATCAAGGGCGCTGGTGACTTCGTCGAGCAACAGCACGTCAGGGCGCATGGCGAGTGCCCGGGCGATGGCAACGCGCTGCTTCTGCCCGCCGGACAGGTGGTTGGGATAGGCATCGCGCTTATCCAAAAGGCCGACCTTGCCAAGCAATTCCATGGCCCGTGCCTCAACTTCGGCGCGCGGCTCCTTGAGCACGGCGATGGGCCCCTCGCAGATATTCTGCATCACCGTCTTGTGGGGAAACAGGTTGAAGTGCTGGAACACCATGCCGACATGGCGCCGCAACTCGCCGCAGCCGATATTGTCGCCGCGTGACTGGAAGCGGTTTTCGACGCGACGGCCTTTGTAAGCAATCTCGCCAGCGGTGGGGACTTCGAGCAGGTTGAGGCAACGGATGAGCGTGGACTTGCCCGAGCCTGAGGGGCCGATGATGGCCAATACCTCGCCGCGATGCAGGTCGAGATCGACGCCCTTGATCACCCGGAGCTTGTTGTAACTTTTCTGAAGGCCCCTGACGGTCAGGATGGGCTCAGCGTCGATTGCTTGCATGGTCGCTTCCCCTGAAATTGCTGACACGTCCATTAGTCACTCACCCGCATACGATGTTCGACATAGTCGGCGGCCTGGGTCATCGGGAACAGGACGACGAAATACAGCAGGGCGACGATGGTGAAGGCTTCCAATGGTCGGTAGGTCTGCCCGTTCACGACGGCCGCCATGTAGGCCAACTCGCCCACCGAGATCACTGAAATCAGCGAGGTGTTCTTGAACTGGATGACCGACTGGTTGATGAAGGATGGCAGCACGCGCTTGAAGGCCTGTGGGATGATGATCCGCCACATCACTTGCCGGTCGGACATCGCGATAGCCTTGGCGGCCTCGGTCTGCCCCTTGTCGATCGACAGGATGCCGCCGCGGAAGATCTCGGAATAGAATGAGCCTGCATAGAGCGACAGGGTCAGCATGGCGGCCACGTAGTTCTCGATGGTGACGCCGATCAGCAGCGGCAGCGCGTAGTAGAACCACATCAGCTGCACCAGCAGCGGCGTGCAGCGGAACACTTCCTGGTAGGCGCGCGATAGCCCGCTGATGAACCGGAACGGCGACAGGCGGCCAAAGCAGATGATCATGCCGATTACGACGCCGACAACGATCGAGCCGAACGTATAGGCAAAGGTCAGCCACAACCCCCAGGCGAACAGGTCCCAATATTGCAGGACAGTATTGAAGTCCCATTTGTAAGGCATGGCGTATCCCCTCAAGAAGTCGGCCGGGGCGGCTGCCGCCCCGGCAAGGACGGACTAACCGCCGAGATTGAAATTTTCGGGTAGGTCGTCGAGGGTTATCTCGAAGGGCGCGAGGCCATTGACGATCCAGGTCTGGTTGTTGCCGACGCGGCGATTGTAGTCGGCCCACGCGGAGATGAAGGATTTGAACTGCTCGTCGGCATTGTAGTTGATGCCGATGACCGAGGGCGACGAGAGCACCGGTTCGGGCACATAGACCTGGCCCAGGGCGGCGTTGCGCTTGATCATCACCACCGAGTTCAGCACCGTGTTGACGATGGCATCGGCTTTGCCGCTGGCCACGGCCAGGATGGCCTCGTCACGGGTCTTGAAGCGCAGCACATTGGCCTTGGGCAGATATTGCTGGGTGATCAGGTCCTGCGACGAACCCAAGTCCACTGCCACGGTGATCGCAGGATCGTTCAGCGACGCCCAGGTGGCCGAGGCGAGTTCGGGCTTGGGCGAGACGATGACAAAGCTGTTGTAGTAGGTGGGCGACGAGAACGAAATCGACAGGGCGCGGGACGGGAGCGCTGTCAGAGCCAGCGCGATATCGGCCTTGCCCGATTGCACATCGAGAATGGAATTGGCCCAGGTGCTTTCGACCACCTCGAGCTTTACGCCCAGAGTGCTGGCGATGTCACTGGCCATGTCGATGACGAACCCCCGCCATTCGCCGGTGCGCGGATCCTTGTTGAAATAGGGGTCCTCGTTGAGGATGGCGGGAACGCGGAGCACACCGCGCTCCTTGATCTGGTCGATGGTGCTCTGCTGGGCGACGGCTGGTGCCGCAGCAAACCCCATCGCCACGCAGGCCGCGGCAAGTAGCGTAGTCAGTAGTCTCATCATAGTCTCCCTCCGAAAAACTGAACGACGTTGTCTGGGAACGGTCTAAGCCGACCAACCTTCCGGTCATCAGAGTGCAGGCACGCCCGGGCGGCATCAATGCAAACGGACAGCCCGCACTTGTGGCATTTCTTGGAAGAGTCGGCGGTCATTTCTTTGCCCCGGCGAACCGATGCAGCGCGGCCTCGAGCGTCGTGCTGTTGGCGGGGGTGAGCGGAGCAAGCGGAGCGCGCACGCTGCCGGACATTTGCCCACGCAGCGCCAGCGCCTCCTTGACGGGCACCGGATTGCCTTCAATGAACAGGGCCTTCGCAAGCGCGAATATCCGGTCATGCAGCGCCAGGGCCGTTGCATGGTCGCCCCGATGCCAGGCATCCACCAGCGCCACCATGTCTTCGGGCGCATAATTGGAGACCACGCTGGTAACACCCAGTGCGCCAACCGACATGAAGGGCAAAGCGAGCCCATCATCGCCCGAGTGCAGGATAAAATCGGGTCCGCAGGCGGCACGCAATTCGCTGATGCGTTCGGCGCGCCCCCCGGCTTCCTTGATGCCGAAGATATGGCTGTGCCGCCGGGCCAGGCTGGCCGCCGTTTCCGCAGCAATCTCGACGCCGCAGCGCCCCGGCACACTATAGAGCATGATGGGGAGGCGCGTGGCCTCGGCTATGGCATCATAGTGGCGCTCCAGGCCGGCCTGGCTGGGACGATTATAGTATGGCGTGACCACCAGGCACCCGTCGGCCCCGGCAGCTTCGCAGGCGCGGGCCGCTGCAATGGCGTGGGACGTGTCGTTTGAGCCGGCGCCGGCAAGTACGAATGCCCTGCCTTGCGCCAGTTTCACGGTCCGCGCGATCAGCCCTGCAGCTTCATCAGGCGATAGTGTCGCGGCTTCTCCGGTCGTGCCCACCGGCACGAGACCCTTTATCCCGGCGGCGATCTGCAACTCCACCAGACGGTCGAAGGCCGGATAGTCAATCCCATTCTCGTCAAAGGGGGTCACCAGGGCGGTGAAGACGCCGGTAAATGCCGTGATCAATTTGCTCATGTCTTGGCCTTTGTCGTGGAGATCAGATGTCGAACGCGTCATAGCGACCGGGGCCAACGCCCGACCCGACCAGTTGAGTGGCGGCGGCCAGAGCGCCACGGGCATAGGCAGCAATGGTGCGCACCGAAAAGGTGAAGCGCACTTCGGAATCGCCCAGATCAAAGCGCACCTCGTTGATGCCGACGGTGTCGCCCGACCGGTGAACGAGGATTTCCGGTTCAGGAGGGCTCGCCTCCGCCGCTGCAGCCTGCGCGTCACGCAGCGTTCGGGCCAGTAGCAGCGAGGTGCCCGAAGGCGCTCGCTTCTTGCGGCGGTGATAGGTTTCCTCAATGGTAACCAGTGCGCCCGGATGGGCGCGGGCGAATTGCCTTGCCTCGCGGACGAGCGCGGCGAAGCCCAGAGCAAAGTTGGCGCCCATCAGGATGGGACGATAGCGCGAAGCGGCGTCGATCTGAGCCAGATCGTCGCCAGAAAAACCGGTGGTGCCGATAACGATTGGCACCGGACGCTGCCCGACCATACGCTGCAAATAAAGGCTACCGGCAGGTGACGAGAAGTCGATAATGGCATCGCAATGGGCGTTGATGTCGGCCTCTGCCGGCCGGTATTCGATGACGGTGCTGCCGACCTGACGGCCAATCCAGGGTGAACCGGGGGAGACGTGTGCCGCCGCCAGCTCCAGGCCCGGATCGGTGAGGATGGCTTCGACCAGCCGGGTGCCGACCCGGCCGGATGCTCCAAATACCGCGATGCGCATCTCAAGCCCTCCCTAGTCGATGACAACCTTGGTTTCGCTCATTTCGCGCAGGGCGATGCGCACGCCTTCGCGGCCGAGGCCGCTGCCTTTGATGCCGCCAAACGGCACATGTTCGGCGCGGAAATCGGGACCCTCATTGATCATCACGCCACCCACGTGCAAGTCGCGCGAAAACTGCTTGAGAACGGCGTGGTCATTGCTGAAAACACCCGCCTGCAGGCCAAAGGCACCGGCATTGACCTCGGCAATTGCCGCCCCTGCATCATAGAACCGCCGGACCGAAATGACCGGGCCGAACGTTTCCTGTGCGAAGAGATCGCAATCGGGCGGCACGTCAGCCAGCACTGTTGGGGCCAGAAGGGAACCAGTCCCAGTGCCGCCGACCAATAGGCGCGCGCCCAGCTCTAGGGCCGAACCGATGCGAGCCCGGACCTGGGCAGCCGATTGCGCGTCGATGACCGGCCCCATCTCGATACTGGGATCAAGAGGATCGCCGTGGCGCACGGCGCGGGCGGCCTCGACTAGCATCTCGAGTACCTCGTCGTGGATATCGGCATGGAGGTAGAGCTTCTTGACGGCGGCACAGCTCTGGCCGGCGATCTCGTAGCGCTGGGCGATGGCAGTGCGCACGGCCGCCTGCAAATCAGCGTCGGGCATGACGAAAAGAGGGTCATTGCCACCCAGCTCCATAAGGCAGCGGACGAGGCCGGTGGCATTCTTGAGGGCGAGACCCGCAGCGGTACCACCTGTAAAACTCAGCAGGTCGATGGGGGCGCGGGCAAGGGTCAGGGCTTCGGCCGCGCCACCATGTACCACCTGGAACAAGCCGGCGGGAAAACCCGCATCGTCGGCCAGCTCGGCCAGCAGCTGGGCAGCAAGCGGGGCTTTGGGCGACGGCTTGGCCACCAGGCCATTGCCCGCCGCAATGGCCGGCCCGAGCTTGTGACACAGCAGATTGAGCGGATAGTTGAAAGGCGTGATAGCGCCGACGACGCCGGCCGGCTCATAGGTGATGACCGCCTGGCGGTTGGCGCCGCCAGTCACGATACCGCAGTGCAGCACTTCGCCATCAAGGAAGGTGGCAGCGTCTCCCGACAGGCACAATGTGTTCTGCGCGCGCCGGACCTCGTTGCGGGCCTCGGCGATGGTCTTGCCCACCTCGGCGCAGATGAGCTGCGCCAGCGGCTCCGCCTCTCGGGCAATGGCTGAGGCGAGCGCGTTGAGCAGGTCGCGGCGCTCCGCCGGCGTCGAGAATGCGAATTCGACCTGCGCGGCACGGGCTCTATGGACCGCGTCAATGACGCCTGCGGGCGTGGCGGCCGAAACCAGCCCCACCACACGACCATCATAGGGCGAGGTGACTTCGATGCGGTCGGAACCGGATTTGACGAGCTGGGACAATGTGGACACGGCGCTCACTCTGACGGACTGGAGGGGGGAAGCGTGACGAAGGCGGAAATGGGAACCGGCTTGACCGGCCAGCGGCTGCCCACGATCTCTGAAACCTGTGGCGGGCTGCTGCCATCGCGTTGACTGGCCACAAATGAAGCCACCCACTCTGCGCAAAAACGACCCTGGCAGGCGCCCATGCCGAAGCGGCCATTGAGCTTTATCTCGCGCGGAGAGACCGGATCACCGGCGGTGAGCAGGGCGCGAAGCTGACCAAGGGTGCGGCCCTCGCAGCGGCAGATAATAGTCTCGTCGGGCAACTCGGCGGGATCGCGCCCCGAATAATCGAACAGGGTGTTGAGGGCCGCCTGCGCCTGGCGTTCGCGCGCCAAGGCATCTGCTGCCCCTTTATGGACGGAAGCGATCTGCCCCAGATGGGCGAGGACAGCCCCTGCGGCGAGGCGTCCATCGGCAAGGGCAGCGGCGCCCCCCAGCACTTCCCGGCAATCGCCAGCGCGGACGATGAAGGGGGCGTGTTGGCCAGCCGTTGTGCCGTTGCTATTGGGCAGAAGCCCATCATGCAGGGCCACACGGTCGACGAGCGTCTGCCGTTCCCGGCCATTCCGATCCAGCGTTGTAACCGAGAGGCGCCCGTCCTTGGGCACGATGGCGGTGACAAAGGCTCCGCGCCGGGGGAGAGCGCCCGAGCGCGCCAGCGTCAACAGGTAGCCGGCAGCCTCCCAAAGATAGGCAGGCGCCGCCAGCAGGCTGGCGATGACGGAAACCGACATCGGCCTGGTACTGCGCTCGAGTACCGCGACCGGTGCTTTGCCAAGAGAGACCATCTGCGCGGCAAGTGCCACCAGCAACGGGCCGGACCCAGCGATCAGCACGTCGCCATCCGGGGCCCTGCCGGTCGACTTCATCATCACCTGCAGACCGCCGACGGTGACCACGCCGGGCAATTGCCAGCCGGGCACTGGCGCCACTCGCTCGATGGCACCCATGGCCAACACCAGCGCGGTGGGGCGGCGGGTGACAAGTCGGGCATGCATGCGATCCTCAAGCAGCACCGCCCCCGTGGCGTCGATGCCGGCAAACATGTGCCGGTAAAGGACCTTCACCGTGCTGGTGGCCAGCTCATCGGACAGGGCCCGCCAGCGCCGCTTGTGCGACCGCGGCACGCGAACCGATTGCGTTGCATCGTTCGGTTGCCGATGGATGGCACCGCCGAGCTGAGGGCCTTGTTCACACAGGGTCACGTCAATGCCGGCCCGGGCCAGCTCCAGCGCGGCCGAAACACCGGCAGGGCCGCCACCAATGACGAGCACTTCGGGACCGCTCATGGCGACACCAGTGAAATGGCTTTGACCTGCAGGCCGCCGCGAGCGGGCGTGAGGCAGGCCTCCATACGCACGCCGTCGACTTCGACGAGACAGGCCTGGCAGGCGCCGATGCCGCAGAAATAGCGCCCGGCGCAATCTCCTTGCCCCGTGCCGAGAACGCGTATGCCAGCACGATCGAGCGCTGCGGCAATGGTCTCGCGACCGGTGCAGGGGACGCTTGTCCCCTCAAAGAGAAAGCTCTGGATCTCGCTCATGCCGCAGCCGCCAGGGTTAGCCCGAACCGGGCGGCGTCGAGAGCGGAGATGTCCTGCTCCGGTGACTCGCCGCAGATCATCTGCTGGCACAGGCGTCCGATCATAGGGCCCAGGCAGATGCCATCCCCCTCAAAGCCCGTTGCGATCCAGACATTATCAGCACCACCAACATTACCGACGATGGGCATGCCGTCGCGGGTGGCGGCGCGCAGACCGGAGAACACACGGATGACGCGTAATTGCGCGAGCGAGGGCGACAGCGCCACGGCGTCGCGCAGCAGGGTCGCAACGACATCGGCATCGGCCGTTTCCCGGTCGTCACGATCTTCGCGCGAGCCGCCGATGAGAAATTGTCCGGTGCGGAGCGGGTCGATGACCAGCCCCAGCGAGCGCGACGCGGCGGTGCTGCCGGCCGGCTGGCTGCCCTTGCTGACGAGGTAACGGCAGGACATCAGCGGGCCGGGAAAATGCGGACTATCCGCGCCGGCGCGGTCGGTGACGATCAGCTGTCCCTTGCGCGGACGGATCAGCCCGGCCTCGGCGAGGAAGTGCATCGACCCAATTCCGGTGGCCAGCAGCACGGCGTCGGTGGACTCGATGCCCTGCTCCGTCATCACGCCGGTGATGCGGCCATTGCTGGATTTGAAACCCGAGACGCGGCAATTGCGCCGGATGGTGAAGCCGCCCAGCTGACGCAACCGTTCGACCACCCGGTAGCCGACGGCATGGCCCTCGCGCTGGACTTCTGCCGCGGCGATAGCCGCAGGGGCTGCGGCCCCAATGACGTCCATAAGCGCCGCGCCCCTGAGCATGCGGATCGGCACACCGGCCGCTTCCAGCTCCCCGGCATGGCGCTCGAGCACAGCCAGTTCTTCTTGGTCGGACGCGACCACAAAGGTCGAGCGCGGCAGGTATTCATCGACGAGTATGCCGGTGGCGACGAGCTGCTCGTAAAATTTGACCGCCGCGACAGCCAGGGTCATCAGCGGGCCAGGCTTCTTGCTCGCCACCGAGACAGCCCCGTCCGCCGAGCCAGTGGCCCCCGAGGCAACGACACCCGCATCATAGACGGTCACCTGCCAGCCGGCCCGTGACAGGAAATGGGCTGCCGACATCCCGACAATGCCGGCGCCGACAACGGCCACGGACCTGGGTGATCTGGAAGAATTGCTTGCTTGGCGGGGCATGTCACGAACACGGGATGAAACGGGTCCGGACACAATGGGGCGCCCCTGACGAAAGCGTCGATACAAATGAAGCAGGGGTGAAGCGCAGCATATTTGTAGACCTTTTCTGTCCGCTGTCGCTTGCCCGCCGGTCCGCGGCCTCTATGATCAGGCGCAGGAGCCTTGAGCCCATGGCAGAAATCAATCTCACGCTGATCCAGACCTTCTACCTCGTGGCGAGGCATGGATCCTATTCGGCGGCGTCACGCGAACTGAACCTGAGCTACCAGTCCGCCGCCAACCATGTGCGCCGGCTGGAACAGCTCATGAATGAGCGGCTCGTCGAGTCCGATCAGGGCGCCAAGAAGATCCGGCTGACCCCGCGCGGCGTCGCCCTCTACAACCTGTTGCACCCTGAGCTGGAAATCATGCTGGAGCGGCTGGCACTGGTCGTGACCAGTCAGCGCCCGGTCCTGCGCATCGGCCTGCCGCAGGCCATTTTCTATTACCTGATGCCCGCCGTTCTGGCCGCCTTCCATGACAGGTTTCCCAACGTCGAGCTGATCGCCTATGAGCGCGACACGTCGCTGGCCGAACTGGTCAAGAACGGGAGCCTGGACGTCTGCATCAATGAGCGGTTCTTTGGCGACCCCGTGGTGCCGCAAAGCCTGCTCGGCACCTATCATCTGAACCTGGTCTATCCCCGCAGCTGGGGGCCGCCGCCGCAGCCGGCAGACATTCCGCAATGGTCGCGCGGCAGACCCATGGTGACTTATGAGCCGGGGCAAACACTGCGCAACATGGCCATGGATTTCCTCGCCAAGGGCGGCGGCCAGACCGAGGCATCGACATCGGCCTCAGGCAGTTCGAGCGTCAAAAAATGCGTGGAGAGCGGCTTGGGCTTCGCCATCATCCCTGCCTGGTGCGTGGAGCCGGAAGACGCTGACCTCGCGCAGGTCAAGATCGATGTCTTGCCGCCGGTAAAGGTCTATTTCGGACAGGCCCTGTTCATGGCCAAGAACGTCTATGTACAGGCGTTGCACGAACAGTGCCGCCTCGGCCTGGTCGGTTCAGCGCTCGATGCGTCCTAGGGGCGACACGAGATCAGTCAGAAGCCGTTGAAGGACGCGCTGAGGATTCTCGCGCTGCTGACCTTTGGAATGCGTGGGACACAGATTGGGCGCCCGCGAACTTCAGAAACAATGTTGGCGGCTGGCGTCCAGGCACCCGGGGCTTGTTGTCCGGACCGCCACCCGGAGACGCCGGTAAAGCAGGGTTCTCGGGGGCTTGGGCGTCTTTGGAGCTGATTGACGCATGAGTTTTCAATGCTGACGTCCTGGTCGGCCTCGCTGTATCTGGCTCCGACGTTGCGCGGCCGCGTGTCTACATTCGGTCTGGTCCAGAAAGCTGCTTTGAGTCGTCATTTAAGGGCCGCTTGCTATTGGCCACTGCCCAATAGCCGACCATTCCCTTTCATCCCATTTCTGTCATCCGCCAGGACACAGGCAACGGCCCGACTGGGGGGCCGATACCGACAGGGAGCTGGCGAATATGAATGCAAGAGGGCTGGCATTTCACCTTGGTTCGGATCTTCGAACTTTGTCTTGCAAAGCCTGGGCGTGACGGGGGGCGTTGCCGCATCACCGAGTAACCGAACCGCTAACCACCAAGTCGGCCCGCCCTCTTTGGCATTCCATCAAGTACAATTCCTACCCTCGACGGGAGAGACAGCCGCCTATCAAAACCTGTTCTCCCGACCTTTTATGGGTCGCAGGACGGTTCCTCATGGCCTGTTCTGAACACGAGAAGCAGATCACGGACCGTCCCGCCCTTTATGCCGGCTAAGTCATAGGGTCACCCACTGCCCCGACTTACCGGAAGCGATGATCGCATCGCAGACGCGATTTGCTTCCAGAGCCTCGCGAAAGGTGGGAGCGGCTGGTTTGCCGGTGCGGATGCCGTCCAGGAAATCCGCCACCTGGTGGGTAAAAGAATGCTCGTAGCCGATAATGAGCCCGGGAACCCACCATTTGCCCAGATAGGGGTGGTCGCCATCGGTGACCAGAATATCGGTCCAGCCGCGTTGCGCGCCCTCAATGCCGTGATCAAAATACTGCAGCCGGTTGAGGTCCTCCAGATCCCAGGCCAGAGAACCTTTCTCGCCATTGATTTCGAGCGTGTAGCCCGCCTTGTGGCCGCGCGCATACCGGGTCGATTCAAAGGTTCCCATGGCGCCATTGGCAAAGCGCGCCATGACCGCGGCGGCATCGTCAATGCCAACGCTCTTCATCTCGCCGCTGATGGCGTCGCGGCGCTCCTTGATGAAGGTTTCCGTCATCGCCGTGAGTGCGGTGACACTGCCATTGATCCAGAGCGCCGTATCGAGGCAATGCGCCAGCAGATCGCCGGTGACACCTGACC
>JAHJOS010000665.1 GCA_018820005.1 Alphaproteobacteria bacterium
CGGCCGCCTTGGTGCTGGCGACGCTCCCATGCGCATCGACCCGCCGGGCGCTGACCTCATATTCCAGCATCATGCCGCTCCCGACTGGTTCACGGTGGAGCCTTCCAGCTTGCCGATGTCCCGCACCTGCTGGTCCAGCGTCATCCGGTCGATGGTCTTGAGCGGCAGGTTGATGAAGGCGGTGATGCGGTTACGCATGAACCGCATGGCATCCTGGAAAGCGGCGCGGTGCGCCAGGTACGGCCCGGACACGGCAGCGGGGTCTTCGATCCCCCAATGCGCAGACACCGGATGGCCCGGCCAGATCGGGCAGGTCTCGCCGGCGGCGTTGTCACAAACGGTGAAGACGAAATCCATCTTGGGCGCCTCGGGCACCGCGAACTCGTCCCAGGCCTTGGAGCGCAGGCCATCGATGGGGATGCCCGCCTTTGCCAGCGTTTCCAGCGTCATCGGGTGGACTGCACCCTTGGGCGTAGAACCTGCCGAATAGGCGCGGAAGTGGCCCTGGCCGACATGGTTGAGGATGGCCTCGCCCAGTATCGAGCGCGCCGAATTGCCGGTGCAAAGGAAGAGGACGTTGTAGATGCGGTCAGACATGGCTCGATTCCTTGGGAGCGCAGCAGGGGGTGAATTCGGCGATCAGCGGTTCGCACAGTTCTGGCCGCCCGCCACAGCAGTCCTGAACCAGGAAGGTCGCAATCTCGCGCACCCGATCGACCCTGGCCCGGTAGACGATGGACCGGCTGTGGCGCTCGGACTCGATCAGCCCGGCGCGGGTCAGGATGGCAAGATGGCTCGACATGGTGTTCTGCGGCACATCGAGCCGCCGCGCGACCTCGCCGGCTGGCAGGCCCTCGGGCTCGTGCGCCATCAGCAAGCGAAACGTCTCCAGGCGGGTGGACTGGGCAAGCGCAGCGAAGACGTCGATAGCCAAGTTTGATTCCATATATCGAGGATT
This sequence comes from Alphaproteobacteria bacterium, assembly GCA_018820005.1. Classification (GTDB taxonomy): domain Bacteria; phylum Pseudomonadota; class Alphaproteobacteria; order Rhizobiales; family Devosiaceae; genus Devosia. The sequence goes on from JAHJOS010000665.1 coordinate 959, forward strand.
ATCGATACATGGAAGCGCTGTCAAGCGGGACGGGTTTGCGGCCGCTGAAAGCTGCCGTCCGGGATCAGGCGGGCATGGCGGCCTGGTAGGCCGCTTGCATCTTTGCCAGTGCAGAGGTCGCTGGTGCCGGTGAACCCAGGTGGATGTGCCGTAGCTCGTCCATGAACTCAGCCCAGAGCTTTGGACCACCATCTTCGAGAACGCGCGCGCGTGCCGACAGCTCAATTGATGGGCTTGCGTGCCGGGTTCCCCAGCTGCCCATGAAGGCCATGAGCGGGACAAGCTGGATGGCGCTCTCGCTCAGGCTGTAGACAACCCTTTGCTTGTGACAGGGATCTGCAGCGCGTGTGAGCAGTCCGCTGGCGGTTAGGCGCTGCAAGCGGTCGGACAGGATGTTGGACGCGATGCCTTCAAGGCTTTCTGTCAGCAACGAGCGAAAACTGCGACGGCGACCGCCGAACATGGCGTCACGCAGGATGATCAGGCTCCATCGATCGCCAAAGGTTTCAAGGGTGAGGTTGATTGGGCAAGCTGAGCGTCTTGTTCTCATCGTGTTGTCCCAAACCGGTTGCAAAATAGAGGTGGTTTTCGCATCGGGCTGACTGCTACCACAGTCCTGCAGGCAACTGAACGTGGCGTGACGCAGTGTCTGCAAACAGTGGGAGGCGCAAAATGGCCAGGCTATTTTTCGGCATGAACCAGTCGCTGGACGGCTATGTCGACCACGATCGGATGACCCCGCCGAGTCCCAGGCTCTTCCGTCATTTTGTCGATCAGACGGATGGCCTCGCCGGTAGCCTCTATGGCCGCAATCTTTATGGACTTATGCGCTATTGGGACCAAGACCAATCGGGTTGGGACGCCGACCATCAGGCCTTTGCAATGGCGTGGCGCAAGGCACCCAAATGGGTGGTGTCGCGCACGCTGACATCGGTCGGGCCCAATGCGACGCTTGTGCAGGGTGACCTCGAAACGGAAGTCCGCCGACTGAAGGCCGAGATCGATGGTGAGATCGAGATTGGCGGACCAAACCTGGCGCAAAGCCTGACCGAACTCGGCC
>JAHJOS010000666.1 GCA_018820005.1 Alphaproteobacteria bacterium
ATCTCGTTTTATTGGGAAGCCGTGCGCACGCAGTATCGCGCCTTCGAAAGCGATCTCAAGGGCGGCGCGTCGGAAGTCTATCTACATGAAATGCCGGGCGGCCAGTTCACCAATCTCAAGGAACAGGCGCGTTCGCTGGGGCTGGAAACCCGCTGGCACGAGGTCGCCCAGACCTATGCCGACGTCAACCAGATGTTCGGCGATATCGTCAAAGTAACGCCCAGCTCCAAGGTGGTCGGCGACATGGCTTTGGCCATGGTCTCTGCGGGCCTCAAGCGCGCCGATGTGGAAGATCCCAATCGCGATATCGCCTTCCCCGATTCGGTAGTGGGCTTCTTCGCCGGTGATCTGGGCCAGCCTCCCGGCGGGTTCCCGCAGGCACTGCAGAAGAAGGTGCTCAAGGGCAAGGCGCCACTCACCGAGCGCCCCGGCTCCTATCTCAAAGATGTGGACCTCGAAGCCGAGCGGGCCAAGATCGCCGAAGAAGTGGGTCATCCCATCGATGACCTGCGCCTTGCGTCCTATCTGATGTATCCAAAGGTCTATTCGGATTTCGAAAAGACCCAGGACCGCTACGGCCCCACCGAAGTGCTGCCCACCCCGGTCTATTTCTATGGGCTGAGCGAAGGCGACGAACTGCTGGTCGATATCGAAAAGGGCAAGACGCTGGTGCTGCAGTATCTAGGCCGCGCCCCGACCAATGAGAAGGGCGAAGTGCGCGTGTTCTTCGACCTCAATGGCCAGCCGCGCACGATCCTCGTGCCGGATCGCCTCAAGGTCGGCGAGGTCAAGGTTCGCGCCAAGGCTGCGCTGGGCGATGCCAAACAGATCGGCGCCCCAATGCCGGGCGTGATCTCGGGCCTCAATGCCAAGGCCGGCCAGAAGGTGACTGCCGGCGACGTGCTGTGCTCGATTGAAGCCATGAAGATGGAAACCGCCATCCATGCCGAAGTCGATGGGGTGATCGCCGAAGTGCTGGTCAAGCCGGGCGATCAGATCGACGCCAAGGACCTGCTGGTGCGGCTGGAATAGAACAAAGCAAAAGGCCCGGAGTGATCCGGGCCTTTTGGTCTTCGGGGGGACTGAAACTAGAGCCGGCGGGCGCGACCATCGATGGTGGGGCCGCCGCGATTGGCGCCACGGTCATTGCGGTCGCGGTGGTCGGCGCGGGCCTTGATGGGCAGGCGCGAGACGATCCAGCTGACCATCAGGGGCACCAGGATGATATCATCGACCCAGCCGAGGACGGGGATGAGGTCGGGGATGATGTCGAACGGGTTCACCAGATAGAAGGCAGTAAAGGCCGTCGCCGCCTTGAGGTAGAACGGGGTCTCGGGGGCAAAGAACGCCTGCCAAAGCAGCACGACTTCCTTGCGGAACAGAATGATGCGGGGGAGGAGTGTTTTGAACATGAGATATAAATGGGGATGGCTGGACCGCGTTCAAGAGCGGTAGCCGCAGATCACGGCAAGGTGGGCAATTGCGGCCAACCGTCCGTGGTCCAGCCGATCGGGACCAGCGCCAGCTTGGGCATGCCGCTCTCATCGCCGTCATAATAGTGAAAGACCAGCCATGGCTTGCCCTCGCGCAGGAAGACCTCCTGGCCGCCGGGGCCAATATAGCGGCCGGTGGTGGCCAGCAGTTCGGTGCCGCCGCCTTCCAGCATGGGCTTGCCGTCGGCATCAAGATAGGGACCGGTGATGGCATCGGCCCGGCCCACCATGATGCGGTAGGTGGAGCTTTTGCCGCGGCAGCAGCTGTCGAAGGAGACAAAGAGATAGAAGCGGCCATCGTACTCAACGATGGCCGGCGCCTCGATGGCGCCGCCGCCGCGCGAGGCGATCGGCATGGGTTCGGCGCCGGGCAGGGGCTTGCCGCTGGCCGGGTCCAGTTCGAGCAGGCGAATGCCGTCCCAGAAGGAGCCAAAGCTGAGATAAGCCTTGCCATCCAAATCGGTACGGAAGGGGTCGATGGCGTTGAAATCATTGCCTTGGCGGGAGCGGGTGACGAGGCCCTGATCGACCCAGCCCTCGGTGGGCCGCGTTGGATCGAGCGCGGCATTGGTCATCAGGCCGATGGCGCTGTCGTTGTGGCCAAAGCTGGAGGCTGAATAATAAAGATAATGGGTGCCGCCTGTCTCGAACACCGAGGGTGCCCAGATATTGCGCGGGGTAAAGCCCAGTTCACTGACAATCCAGGCCGGCATGCCGCCGGGCAGGGCGCCGGCCTCCTGCCAGTTGATGCCATCAGGGGACGTCTTGGTGCGTGGCGTGCCGCCATCGGGCGCGCGCTCGACGCCGGTAGCAAACGAAACAATGCCGCCATCGAGCACGGTGATGGAGGGATCGTGGATATAGAGATTGCCGGTCAGGGATTGGCCCAGGGCCGCTGTGGGTGCCAGGGCCAACAGCAGCAGGATCAGGGCGGGTCTCATGCCAGCACGCCGCGATCGCGCAACAGCTTGACGATGGCCATGGCGTGGCCGTGGCCCAGGCCATAGTCGGCCTTGAGCCAATCGGTGATGGGGGTGGCCTTGGCGCCCGGTTGGGTCAGGCCCTTTTCGATGGCCAGGCGCACAAATTCGTCGGGCGAGACGCCGGTCTGTTTCTCGATATTTTCCATATAGGCGGCAAAGGTCATGGCGGTTCTCCGGAGGCTCTTGCCTGAAGACGGTCGGACACCACGGCATTCGACGCGATCACGCAAGCGTAACATTGCTCTTCTAGGCTCGGCAGCCTATTTCTGGGCGCAAGAGCAGAGGTGTCAAATGGCTGGTCCGGCAGAGCGCAGGCAATCGGTGGGTGTGGACGTGGGCGGCGTGCTGGTGGGCGGCGGCGCGCCCATCGTCGTGCAGTCGATGACCAATACCGATACCGCCGACATTGATGCGACAGTGCGCCAGGTGATGGCGCTGTCGCGTGCCGGGTCGGAAATCGTACGCATCACGGTGGACCGCGACGAGAGCGCGGCGGCGGTGCCGAAGATCCGCGAGCGCCTGTTGCGCCTCGGCCTGGACGTGCCGCTCGTCGGCGATTTTCATTATATCGGCCACAAGCTGCTCGCCGATCATCCGGCCTGCGCCGAAGCGCTGGCAAAGTACCGCATCAATCCCGGCAATGTCGGCTTCAAGGACAAGAAGGACCGTCAGTTCGGCCAGATCGTCGAACTCGCCATCAAACACGGCAAGGCCGTCCGCATCGGCGCCAACTGGGGCTCGCTCGACCAGGAGCTGCTGACCGCACTGATGGACGAGAACGCGCTTCAGCCGCGCCCGCTCGACGCCCGCGCCATCATGCGCGAGGCGATGGTCCAGTCGGCGCTGCTCTCCGCCCAGCGCGCCGAGGAGATCGGACTCG
>JAHJOS010000667.1 GCA_018820005.1 Alphaproteobacteria bacterium
CAGCGATGGCCGGCTTGACGACATCTACGCGGCCGCACTGGCTGCCGGAGCCTGTGGCGGCAAGCTGCTGGGCGCTGGTGGCGGCGGCTTTTTCCTGTTCTACGTCCAGCCCCAGCACCGCCAGCGCGTGGTCAGCGCCGTCGGCGCGCTGGGCTGTCAGACCCAGAACTTCCGCTTCGAATCGAGCGGCGTGACCTCATGGCGAACGAAAATCCAATGACCCCATTTCACATCGACGGCTTCCCGGTTGGCGGCGAGCGCGTCTACGTCATTGCCGAAGTCGGCAACAATCACAACGGTTCGCTGGAGCTGGCTCGGCAACTGGTCGATGCAGCCATCGAGGCCGGTACCGATTGCGTCAAGTTCCAACTGCGCAACCGTGACGCCCTGTATCGGCGCAAGGCCGATGGCTCGCGCGCCGAGGATCTGGGCGTTGAGTACATTCAGGACTTGCTGGACAAGGTGGAGCTCAGCCTCGATGAACACCGCGAGGTGCGCGCCTATTGCGCGCAGAAGGGTATTACCTACCTATGCACGCCGTGGGATGAACCCAGTGTCGACGCGCTGGCCGACTTTGATGTGGCCGCGCTGAAGATCGCCTCGGCCGATCTGTGCAACCCCTACCTGATTGCTAAAGCCGCGAGTCTGGGCAAACCCCTGATCCTGTCCACCGGCATGTCCTTTGAGCACGAAATCGTTCGAGCCATTGAACAGTTGAATGCGCTGGGTACGCCATTCGCGCTGCTGCATTGCAACAGCGCCTATCCCGCCCCCGAGTCCGATATCCAGCTTGGCTATCTGCGGCGCTTACAGGAATTACACGGTCTGATCGGCTATTCCGGTCATGAGCGTGGCATCGCCATTACCCTCGGTGCAGTCGCGCTGGGTGCCAAGCTGGTGGAGCGGCACATCACCCTGGATCGCGGTATGGAGGGGCCGGACCACCTGGCCAGCCTGGAACCGAGCGAGTTTCGCCAACTGGTCGACGGCATCCGTCAACTGGAGCTGGCATTGCCTTGGCAAGGTCCGGGTCGCCATGCCAGTCAGGGCGAGCTGCTCAACCGTGAGAACCTCGGCAAGAGCGTGATCGCCGCATGCGACATCACCCGTGGCACCGTCATGGACGCGTCAATGTTGCGTATCGCCAGCCCTGGTCAGGGCCTCCCGCCGTATCGTTTGCCGGAGCTGTTGGGCAAACCGGCTGGTCGCGATATCGCTTTGGGCGATTTTCTCTTCGACAGTGACCTGAGCGAGCAGGCCCAGGAGCAGGGCCTGGCGTTCGACCTGCCGATCCGCTGGGGGGTGCCGGTGCGCTATCACGACTTCCTCGATTACCGCCGACGGATCAGCCCGGATCTGTTCGAGTTCCACCTGTCCTACCGTGACCTCAGCCTCAAACCACAGCCGTTTCTCGCCGAGGTCGACTGTTCGCGCCTGGTGGTGCACGCGCCAGAGCTGTTCGAGAACAGCGAGCTGCTGGATCTTGCCTCGGACGACCCGGCCTATCGCCAGCGTTCGATCGACAACCTGCAGCGGGTGGTGGACGCGACCCTGCAAATGGGCGAATTCTTCCCCAATGCCGATGCGCGCCTGATCGTTGCCAACATTGGTGGCTTTTCCGCCGACGAGCCGCGCCCGCAGGCGATGCGCCCGGAACTTTACGAGCGCTTCCTCGAGGCCTGCCGTCAGGTGGATTTCGCCGGCACCGAACTGATCCCGCAGAACATGGCGCCGTTCCCCTGGCATTTCGGTGGTCAACGTTACCAGAACATCTTCATGATGCCCGAGGAGCTGGCCGCCCAGGCACGCGACCATGGCCTGCGTCTGTGCCTGGATCTGTCGCACCTGCAGATGACCTGCTTTCACTTCGGCCTCGACTTCCAGCAGGCGCTGGCGCTGCTGCTGCCGCATTCGGCGCACCTGCATGTGGCCGATGCCAAAGGCATCAATGGCGAAGGCGTGCTGATGGGCACCGGCGATATCGACTGGCCGGCCACCTGGGCGCAGATTTGCCAGCACCCGCAGGTCAGCTTCATCCCCGAAGTTTGGCAGGGGCACAAGGATCATGGCGCCGGCTTTTGGTCAGCGCTGCAATTTCTGACTCGGCTCGCTTGAGCGCCGGTTTCGAGAGGTATTGAACGTGACTCAGACTGTCCGTGTCGCGGATTACATCATGGAGCGCCTGGCGCGCTTGAAGGTCGGGCAGGTCTACTTCCTGCCGGGCGGTGGCGCGATGCACCTCAATGACGCTCTGGGGCGTCATCCCGACCTGGAGCCCGTGCTTTGCCTGCATGAGCAGGCTGCCGCCATTGCTGCCGAAGCTGCAGGCAAACTCACCGGTGGCCCTGCCGCCTGCATGACGACGTGCGGCCCGGGGGCGACCAATACCGTGACCGCGGTACTCGGTGCCTGGTTGGACTCCACGCCGGTGTTCTTCGTTTCCGGCCAGGTCAAGAGCGCCGATCTCAAAGCAGGCACCGGCCTGCGCATGCTGGGTGTGCAGGAGGCCGATATCGTTTCGATCGTCCAGCCGATCACCAAGGCGGCCGTCACCCTGACCGATCCAGAAGCGGTAGCCGAGGTTTTCGACCAGCTCGAGCATGCTGCGCTTAGCGGCCGTCGTGGCCCGGTGTGGCTGGACGTGCCGCTGGACGTGCAGGCTGCGCAGGTCGATCCCGCCACCTTGCGTCGGGCGCAACCGCCTGTGGCGACCGAACAATCGGATATCAGCGCGGCTGTGGCGCAGACCGTGGCACTACTGCGCCAGGCCAAGCGCCCGGGCATCATCGCCGGTAGCGGCATTCGCATGGCCGGTGCGGTCGAGGCGTTCAACCAGCTGATCGACGCCGCGGGCGTACCGGTCATGCCGACCTGGCTGGCCATGGACATCATTGAGGACGAACATCCTCTGTACGGCGGCCGTCCCGGCTCAATCGCCCCGCGCTGGGCCAATTTCGCCCTGCAGAACTGCGACCTGCTGATTGTCCTCGGCTCACGTCTGGACATGGCGCTGACCGCATATAACCACGCACATTTCGCCCCATACGCGAAGAAGGTCGTGGTGGACATCGATCCGGCGGAAATCGCCAAGTTGCAGATGCCCATCGAGGTGTCGGTGGTCTCCGATGTCAAACCTTTCATCGAGGCACTGGCGGCGAAGGTTTCCCGTGATCGGCTGCCGTCCTACGCCGACTGGTTGGCGCGCATCGCTGATTGGCGCAAGCAATATCCGCTGCTGCAAGCCGAGCATGCCGACGACAGCCAGGGTGTAAGCATGTATTACTTCACCGATCAGTTGTCCTCGCAGCTCAACGAAGGGGACGTGATCGCGCCGGGCAGTTCAGGCTTCGCGTCGGAGTTGTTCCTGCTCAACCTGCGTCTGAAGAAGGGCCAGCGCTGCTTCCATAACCGTGGTACCGGGTCGATGGGCTTTGGTATCCCGTCGGCGATTGGCGCCTGCCTGGCCTCCGGTCGCCAGCCGACTGTGTGTGTCGAAGGTGATGGTGGCTTGCAACTGAACGTTCAGGAGCTGGCGACCCTTGCTGCACAGCGGCTGCCGATCAAGTGCTTCGTCATCAACAATCAGGGCTATGCCTCGATTCGTGCATCGCAAAGCGCGCACTTCAAGCTGCTGGTCGGCGCTGATGCCAGCAGCGGCTTGCAATTGCCGGATCTGGCGCAGTTGGCTAGCGCCTATGGTGTGGGTTACGCACGTATCGAGTCGCATACCAATCTGCAGGACAACCTGCAAAGGGTGCTGGATCGCGATGGTCCGGTGATCTGCGAGGTGCTGGTGCAAGTCGAGGAGCCGCGTGTGCCTCGGGTGATGACGCGCATCGACGAGAATGGCAAGCCGGTAACGGGCGCCCTGGAAGACCTGTATCCCTTCCTTAGCCGCGAGGAACTGGCACAACAGATGGCTGTATCGCTGGAACCTCCCGCATGAAGGCGTGGCTCAAGCGTCGTCTGACCGGTCTGTGCTATGGCTACCTGCGTGGCCAGCCTGACTGGGCTCATGAAAAATCACCAGAAGTGCGCCATGCGCGTGTTATGCCCATGGCCAGCCACGCGCCATGGGTCAATGACGCCGCGTTTCGCGAGGTGCACGAGGCCGTGCGCGATCACACCCTGGTCGACATGATGCGCTTGTATGAATTGTGGACGCTGGTTCGCCAGCTAGGCGACGTTGACGGTGATTTCCTGGAAGTCGGCGTGTGGCGCGGTGGCTCGGGATGTCTGATGGCGATGGCTGACTTGCGAGAGCGGCGCAGTGTGTTCCTGGCCGATACCTTCAGCGGTGTGGTCAAGGCCAGTTCGCACGACACCAGTTACCGTGGAGGGGAGCATGCTGATACCGGGGTCGATCTGGTTGTCGGATTGGCTGAGCGTTGCCAGGTGGCGGAGCGGGTTCGCGTACTGGTCGGTATGTTCCCGGAACACAATGCGGAACTGATCAGCGACAGGCTGGCACTGGTGCACATCGACGTGGATGTCTTCGACTCCGCTCGCGATGTACTGCTCTGGGCGGCGCCCCGGCTCGTGAGAGGTGGCGTGGTCATTTTCGACGATTACGGTTTCTATGGCTGTGAGGGGGTCACGCGCATGGTCAATGAGTTCGTGACGCAGCACCAGGGCTATCGCTTCGTGCATAACCTCAATGGACACGCAGTCCTGATCAAGGTGGCGGACCATGGCGAATGAGTTCGGCTTGGATCAGTTGTTGATTTACGGGGCACGGCTTGCGGGACGGCGGGTACGTGATTATCTGGCGGCTCACGGTCAGTCCGTGGACGCTTTTCTTGATCGGGATGAAAGCCTGGATGAGGTCGATGGCCTGCCTGTCTACAGTGCCCAGCGCTGGGCGGCCAGTCACGATCCAAGCGCAGCGTGCGTGTTGATCGGTGTGTTCAACGCCCATGTGGATACCCGGGACATTTTCGACGACCTCGAGGCCCTCGGTTACGCCCGCATCGTCAGCATGGTGGAGTTCGTTCGCCTTTACCCTCAGGACCAGCCATTTCGTTATTGGCTGGTCGAGCCACAGTTCTACGAGCGGCACGCCCCTCGTATCGCCTCGTTACGCGCGATTCTGGCCGATGAAGCCAGCAAGACGCTGCTGGACGCGATCTTGGAGTATCGCACCCTGGGTGACCCTCGCTGTCTGCCAGCGATTTCCGCCCAACAGTACTTTCCCGGCGACCTGCCTCGCCTACCCGAACCGCTGCGTTTCATCGACTGCGGTGCCTACACCGGAGATACGGTCCAGTCGTTTCTGGGCGCGGGCGTTCGCTTCGCCAGCCTGGCGACGTTCGAGCCGGATCTGGACAACTATCGATACCTGACAGCGCATCTCGGCTCGGTTCCCGGAGCCATCCATTTCCCCTGCGGTGTGTCGGACAGCAACCGAGTGAGTGGTTATGATCCTGCGTTGGGGGCGGGCGGTCACCTCATCGAATCGGGCGGCAATCCCGTGTGCTGTGTGCGTCTGGATGACGCGTTGCCAGGTTTTGCTCCCAACTTCATCAAGATGGATGTGGAAGGTGAAGAGCCTGCAGCACTGCGCGGCGCGGAGAATCTTCTGCGCATACATCGACCCCGTCTGGCCATCAGCATCTATCACCGCGCTGAGCATCTCTGGAAGATAGCTGAGCAACTACAGGACTACGACCTGGGTTATCGACTCTACCTGCGCTGTCACTCGCCAAGTACCTTCGATGTGGTGCTCTACGCCGTACCCGGACGATCATGACCCGCACGCTGGCAGTGAAATACGCGCCGGTCGCTTTACAAGGAAATTGCAGGTGCGATCAATGAACGAACCTTCTTCGATGGCTGAGTCTGTCGTTGTCTACGGCGGTGGTCAGATAGGTGTCGGATTCTGTCGGCGCTTGCTGCAGCACGGCGTGGATGTGCGCGCCATCATTGATCGCAAGCCCGAAGGTGTGACGGATGCACCTGTGCCGGTAATGAATGTCGAGGCATGCCTGCAGCAGCACGGTAACCTGCTGGTCTTTGTGGCGATAGGCAATGGCCTTGCTCATCCCGAGATCGCAGGTGTTCTGCGTAGCGTTGGTTATACGACGATTCTTCACCTGCCGGTTTTTCTCCGTGGAGAGAAGGCTGCTGCCATGACGCGTGCTTGGAATGCCTTCTATTCCGGGGATTATGCTACGCCATGCGCGAGTTTTGACGAGCTGTATACCGTTCGAGCCGCGGACTACATTCTGAGTACGTTATCAGACTATGTGACTTCCATCGTACACAAGGACTACGTGTATACCGTGCGGCGCTCTTACGATGGTATCGATCACGACTACGCCGACTACTTCAAGTGGCAAGGCCAGTCGCAGGACCTCATCGACAAGGCGACGAACGTGCGCCTGGATGATCCTGTCGTCAAGACGCTGCTTCCGTTCGATGAACTCTTTACTCTGGAGCAGGTGGAGTTCTACCGCTCCAAGACATTCTTCGACTTGAGCGACTACTACCGCGAGGCCGCGTCCGTCGCTGTGTTCGACGAGGCGTTGCACCGTTTCAATATCCTCGATGGCTCTCACCGCGCGTTCTATCTTGAACGTCAGGGTTTCGATGGCATTCCGCTCAAGATGAAGAAAGACGAGTGGGAGGCCTATTTCCGTGAGCGGCAGGCGCAGGCTCTGATGGATCATTGTCGGATTCTGCAAACACTACCTGCCGTCGTGAAGCATCCAGCGTTCATGTCGTTTCCGGTTCGTGAACGCGAGCCGGACGCCGAGTTTATGCGCCTGGTCAAGGAAGTTTGCCCTCTATGATGTGGACAGCGCACACGCCGGTCATTCTCTACGGTGCGGCCCATCGCGGCACCATGGTTTCGCGCTATCTACGAAGTGACTGCAATATCATCGGCTTCATCGATAAACGTGCTGCCGAGATAGGTGTTCACGAGGGCATACCGGTCATGAGTTCCGCCGCAGCTGACAAGCAGGCCCTCGTGATTGTCTGCGTGAACAACATCTTCGAGCATGAAAGCATCGCATTGAGTTTGGCTGCCGAAGGGTTCGGGCATGTCATCTTCTGCCCCGTGGACGGCTCCAACATGTCGTGGCGGTCTGAAGAGGACCGCGCCGCGATGGCGAGGGTTTACAACAACATCATTGGCGAACGACTGAGTTTACCCACTGCGGTTCCCGAGCTGGACGGCCTGTTTCGCCCTGCATACCAGGACGATGCGCTCATCGAGGTCGCGGCGGATGAGGTGCTGGCATGGGTACCGGCACTGCTCGCGTTTGCACGCCGCAACGGCAACGGGCTGTTCAAGGACAGTCCGATGCTCACGCTGTTTCCCTACCTAGAACTGTTCAAGTGGTTCGATGGTGAGGCTGATGCGACTCCAGATCACTATATCGATCTGTATTGTCGTAACGCTGCCGAACAGTTCGGCATCGGCCAAACGGCCGCATGGATAGATAACGTACTGAAAAGTCGCAGGCAGGTGTATGAGCGCATGCGGCAGACTGAATCCATCGATCCTCTGTTTTTTCTGAATCACGCGGTCAACGCCGACTGGAATGAGGATGAAGGGCACTTCAACATGGACAGTGGCAAGCATCGCGCAGCTTTCCTGATCCATCGCAAACGCTCGCTGATTCCGCTTCGGTTGTCGGTCAGCGATTATGAGACCTACCTCAATCGTCCTGCTCTGCAGTCGTTGATCGAGCACATGATGCAAACGAGTGTCACCGAACTGCCCTATCCGGTAATGCACCCGTACTTTCTGAAGGCGCCGTACCACGCGGAAAGCGCCTATTACGAAACACTGCTGAAATTGTGTCGCTCGTTCGTGCTGGTGAATTTCAGCAATACTGGCCGGGTCAGTCTCAAGGGCGTCATTCTGCGGGTCGAATGCGCTGATCTCGAGCCACTGGCGCAGGCGTTTGCCCTCTTGGGTTGTTCGATCTGCTACGCGTATCAGGAGAGCGAGTTCGATCGACGAATCAGGTGCCTTTATCGAATTGCCGATCGTTTTATCCAGCAGGACACTACGCCGGAAAAATATGATTTCCTGCTGGATGGGCGGGGGCCTCAGTGATGCGCGTACAGCTGATTGAAAGGTGCGCGAACCTTGATCTGCAGGAGCAGGTCGACGCTGCCATCGAGCAGACGGAAAAGCACTGTTCAGTACGCATACTGGGCTATGCGCCCATGGGCTCAATTCCGCTCGGAATGGGCAACGCGTCGTCGGATCATGATTTGCTGGCACTCTACGAGCCGCAGGGCACGCTGTCGCTCGAGCAATATGATGTGCTCAACAACAAGACGCCATTGTCGGGAGCCTTGCACATCGCTGGGCAGGTGAATCTGCTGCTGGCAGATATCGAGTTGTGCTCGCGCAGGTTCGCCGACATGCCCGAGTTGGTATTTGTTCGCTCCTACCCCCATCACCTCAACTCGTTGACCGTACATGACCCTTCATTCGATATCGGCGTGATCCCCGGTGATAACTCGCCCAAGGTGGCTTCGCTTTTTTCCGACATGTTCTATTACGGGGAGGGGGTAGTTACCGATCGCTTTGGCAGCATTCATGCCCGTTTCTCGGAGATGAAAGAACTGCTGCGCATCTATGACTTCTGCAAGCGTCGCTTCGTGACGACCCAGGGGAGACTTCAGCATTACCTGATTGAACCGGGCAATGTCAGGTTGCGTACCTACTTGCAGAGTCTCAACGACATATTGGCCATCGAATATGCGCTCGACCACCGAGAGGTGCCGCCACCGAACGTGTCGATCATGCTCGACCATCTCGATGACGCTGAAGTGCTGGAGATCGCGAGGCGTTATGTCGAAATCAACGGCGCGACCGCACGTGCGAAGGAAAAACTGCTGGTAGACCCTGACGAAGTATTGAATCGGTGGATCTCGAGCCGGCTGGCGCACATCAGGGAGCGCCTGCTGGTGCTGTATTCGAAGAACAGGGACTTGCCGTTTGATGTCGTTCTGGATTAAGGGCAACGCCCGGTGCTCGGACGGCTTCGTTGGGTTCATGCATGGCTGGGCGCTGCGTCTTCGTGGCTGCTCTCATCGGTTAGGCGTTTGATATGAAAAATACCCGTTTGCCCGAGCTTGATCTTGCTGCAGCAGAGATGCAAGCGGGCTGCATCTACTCGCTTGCACTTGCTGATGGCAAAGTTGTGCCAGTGAGCAGATCCGACGCATTTCTGCGCGATGTCCATGACCACATACAGCTCAGGCATCCATCGAAGTTGGCGGTTCTATCCCGTTTGCAGGACTACCCGAACATGAGTGCTCTGCTGGATACCGGTGCGGTTCTCGCGGAGCTGGCAGATCGCAGGCAGCGAATCAGCGAGTGGCTCGGGGAGGGTTTCCATATTTTTGGAGCCTTCAAGGTCGGGTTGCGACTGGCTCGCTACGCGCAGGTTCTGGGGCTCGAAGTCAAAGGTTTTCTGGATAACGATCCTACCAAGCAGGGTGAGTCGCTGGAGGGGCTTATGATTGATCATCCCTCCAGCGCCATACTGGAAAACTCGGTCATTGTGGTCGCCAGCGGCCGGCACGGCAACGCGATTTCCAAGCAGTTGCAGCAGGTGGCAGGCATTCGCCTGGTCAACATGCATGAGTTCCTGTACGCGTTGGATGGTCCTGGATCAGGCTTGGGGAACGAGAAGTTTTCATCGTTCGTGGAGGCGCCATTGTTGGAGCCTTGGCGTTTCATCTCAGCGTTTCTGCGCCTGGATGATGAGCCATCGCGCAAGGTTTACGATGCGCTGATTGGCATGAGAACGCGTCTCTCCATTGCCTATGCGCAGAAGGTCATGTCGCCCTGGGGCGAAGAGTATTTCGACAGGGCTTTCGTGCAGCCCGAGCACGCTGCACGCTTCGTTGATGCAGGGGCGGCATCAGGCGACACCCTGCATCGCCTGGAAGCGAATTTTGGTCCGGTCGAGCAGGCGTGGCTGTTCGAACCGGAACTACCTGCCTATTACGAGGCCCTCAGGAGCGTCTCTGATCGGCCGCATGTCTGGGTGTTCAACATGGGGTTGGACGAAGCGCCGAGCCGGGCTACTTATCAGCCTGAGCTGTCTTATGACATCGCGGGCGAGTTGAGTAGCCATGTCCCCGCAAACATCACCTCTTACATCCAGGGAGTGCCGCTGGATGCCGTGGTGCAAGGCAAGGTAGGTCTTTTCAAACTCGACATCGAGGGGATGGAGGCCGCAGCCTTGCGTGGTGCGCGCACTGTCATCCATCGTGACAAGCCCACCTTGGCGGTCTGTGCCTATCATCGCTCGGACGATTTCTGGCGGTTGATGGACGAAGTATCTGCCATCCGCCCGGACTACAGAATTGGCATTCGCTTGTATGCGGATATTCTGGAAGACATTACCTTGTACTTTTATTGAAGTGAGAACGTGGATGTTTTCTTCGCCGATGTACTGTCGGGGCAATAACGTCGATGCCTGATTTCTCCCCTCATTCACCGATCATCCAGCGAGCGCTGCAAGGTATTCCCGCTACGTTGGGACTGCATGGCGAATTGGCCGGGCAACACTTGCTGCTGACTGGTGGTACGGGCTTTTTTGGCCAGTGGCTGCTGGCGTTGCTCTATAAGTTGAACCAGCAGGGGGCAGGGGTGGAAGTCAGCGTGCTGTCACGCACGCCGGCTCGCTTTCTCGATGCTCAACCACGCTACCGAGATTGCTCCTGGTTGCACTGGTTAAGCGGTGATGTTCGCGATCTTCGAGCGTTATCAGGATGCCCGGTGACGTTGATCCTGCATGCGGCTGCCGATACCTCCGCAGCTGCTCAGGGCAGACCACTGGAACTTTTCGACACCATTGTCTCGGGCGCGCGCAGGGTGCTGGACTTGGCTGTGCAGCATGATGCACGCGTGCTGTTGACGGGGTCCGGGGCACAATACGGTAGCTTGCCGGGCGCTTCGGATGAGGATGCGGGCGTCGTCGAAACATATCCAGGCGCATGTGTCAGCAACAGTGCGAACAGTGCCTACGGCGAAGCGAAGCGGGCACAGGAGACGCTTGCAGCTATCTATGCGCAACAGCATGGTCTGCCTGTCGTGATGACGCGCTGTTTCGCTTTTTCCGGGCCTGGGTTGCCGCTCGACGCACATTTTGCGATCGGTAACTTCGTGCGTGATGCCCTGCGCGCGGATGAGATAGTGCTTCATTCAAGCGGGCAGGCCGTACGCAGCTACCTGCATGGTGCCGATCTAGCCGGTTGGTTGCTGACCTTGCTGGTCAGGGGGCAGTCCGGCGAGGTCTACAACGTCGGCTCCGACGAGGCTATCAGCGTGGCTGCGCTAGCGCAGCGGGTGATGGAGCGTGTTTCTCCAGGGAAGCCCTTGCGGATACTGGGTCAGCCTGATGACTCTAGCCGATCCTTCTACGTGCCTGACATCTCCAGAGCTCGCCTGCTGGGGTTGGATATATGGACAGCATTGGATCAGTCGATCGAGAGCATGGCTGCCTGGGCCAGCCTAAAAGGCTACGGTAATTGAAATTCAACAAGGCAGCGTGTGAGCGAGGCCGTACAGGGGATAACGTTATGGATTGGGCCTCGATTGCAGGTGGTCGTTGTCAGGGTGAGCCCTGGCGAGTGGGGATCGCTGGAATTCGTCCGGGAGTGGAGGGTGAGGCTTTCCTCTTGAGTGACGAGCAGTGGACAAGGCTACTGTCGTTGCTTCCGCTGGAGCCGTTGCAGATTTATGGTGATGTTAACGGTCTGCGTTTCGAGCGTTTGACTGCATCGACCACGCAAGATAGTCACGACGCTGTGCTTTTCGTCGAACAGGACCTCCCGGGACTGGGGGCAGTGAATGTATCAGCCGGCGTGCGCCGCTACCTGATGCGGCTGGAGCATGCGGACGGGGCGAAAGGTGCGTACGACCGTTTTGATCGTGTGTTTCTGCCGGCTCGCGAGGCTTTTCAAGGGCAGCACCTGATTCGGCTGAATCAACCGCTGAATGTGCCGCTCGCGGATTTGCCGCCGCGTCCGCCTTTCAACAACAGGTCCCATGTATTCGGGCGTGATGGGGTGAAGCTCGAGCACTCTCATTTTGTCGTGTGCGATGCACATGCCGAGCTGATGGGGTGGTTGTCGCCCCAGTGGCAGGAGTGCCTGCTTTGCGGTGCAGTACCCGTGCACAACGCTGTCACGCCTGTCCCCGAGTGGTTTCCGGCTGATTGTTATGTGGATGGCACTGCGTTTTCCACTGACGCCGAACTGTATGCCTTTCTCGATGCTATGGCCTGGAACGACTACCAGGCCCTAGCGGCTCGTCTGCGCTCTTTCCTCATGCAGGGCAGTGCGCGTCCGGATGAGCGTATCTATCCCTATACCATCGACTTCTGGATCAACGCACTGACGTCCGGCATTGCGCTCGATGCTTCGCAGGTGCGTGGTGACGAGCTGTTGCTGAGTGTGGTGATTCCTGCCTTTAACTATGCCCGCTACATAGAGCAGGCGGTGCGCTCTGTGCTCAGCCAGGGCGTCGACTCCATAGAGGTTCTTGTCCTGGATAATGCCTCGACGGATGATACACAGGGCGTAATGGCGGACTTTGCAGCGGATCCTCGGGTGCGCTATATGCGCAATCGGAGAAACTTCGGTGCTGGCAATAACAGTCACAACGGTTTCTGGGCAGCCAAGGGAAAGTACCTGATTCTGTTCATGGCAGATGACTTCATGAATCCAGGGCATGTCTCCCGGATTCTTCCCGCAATGGAGCGTGATTCTCGGATTGCAGTTGGCTATAGCCCGATCAGCTGGGTTAATGAGCAGGGCAAGCCTCTCGTCGGACCTATCCATCCCGGCCACCGCGAGGCCGACTACATCGGTGGGCGCAATGAGGTCGCGGACCTGCTGGTCTACGACAACTACATCACGCCCTCTGCGGCAATCATAAGACGGGAGGCATTCTTCGAGGCTTGGCAGCGTGATGTCCGAATTCGCGGCGCTGGTGACTGGCATTTGATGGTTCAGCTTGGGGAGCGTTATCCCGACTTCGTTTTCACCACTTCGCCAGGTGTAAGCTACCGTGTTCACGGTGCGCAACATTCCAATGAATACTACGGCACGTCCTCCCCGTTACAAGGGCATCTGTGCATCCTCGAAGGTGTTTTCGAACGAGGCAGAGAAGCGCTTCTTAGAAGTCGTGCGCGGGAGGTGGCCGAGCATCTTCGGCGGCGTATGGTGCAACATCCGAGTGAGCTTAATAGCGATCTGGGCGAGCGCGCCAGGAAACTATGCGAGCGCTTGGACGGTCTCGCTCGAGAAGACGAGCGTGCACTGTTTTCCATCATCCTCACCACCTACAACCGCTCCGATCTGCTGCAGGACGCTTTGGCCAGTGTCGGCAGCCAGACCCTGCGCGATTTCGAAGTCATCCTAATCAATGACAACGGCGAGCCGGTCGAGCACCTGCTGGCCGCCTATGACTTTCCCATCACCTATATCCGCCAGGGGCGCAATCAGGGGTTGTCTGCGGCGCGCAATGCTGGCCTCAGGCTGGCAAGAGGACGCTTCGTCGTTTACCTCGATGATGACGACATATATCTGCCCGATCACTTGGCTGTTTTGGCCAAGGTGTTCGAGCGTCAGCCATGGTCCGTCGCGTACACCGGGGTCGAGTATGTTAACGAACGCTTAGAGAGAGCCGAGCGTATCGAATTGAGCCGCCAAGCGCCGTTCGCTCACGAGGAGTACGACAAGACTCGTCTGTTCATTCAGAATTACATCCCAGTAAATACTTGGGCTCACCCACGCAGCATGCTAGCTGAAGTCGGCGAGTTTGATACTAAACTGACAGCCTTCGAAGACTGGGACATGCTGCTGCGATTGGCCGCCCGCTATCATTTTGTTCATGTTCCTCAGATAACAGCTGAAGTCCATCTTCGGGATGCGCCGAATACTGGAAGCGACCATATGCTCGGTCGTGAGCAGAAGAACTTTGGGCCGCTTTATCGGGAGATGTATCGGCGTCATTCTGATTTAGATAGTGACGTTGTGCGCAGCGGCCGGCGCGCAGTGTTAAAGCGCTTTGGCGTTTCTGACCTATCAAATAACCATCAACCCGCTAGCCTTACAGATTGGCTGGAAATGCGAGTTCTAACGTCGACGCAAGAACGCTTGGTGAAGGAGCGCCTAGAACAAAACGGGCAGGGTCCGTCGTTCGGCGTCTTGCTATTGGACCTCAAGGCGGAGCGCCAGGAGGTCTTGGGAACGCTGGCTTCGCTCGGAGAGCCGCACAACCTGTACGCTAACATTGAGCCTGTGGTGTTCACTACTAGCGACTCGCTTGCCGAGTCCTTTGGTGGGGAGATTGTTAACGTAACCAAAGCCAACTGGGTCTTACAAATAAACACGTATTTAGCGACGGCACGTTTCGACTGGCTTGTTCTGGTCAAAGCAGGGGATGAGTTCACTTCTGCCGGCTTATTAATGGCTGGCTTGGAGCTCTTAGGGGCAGCGGATTTCCGAGCAATATATTGTGATGAATTATACCGTCAGGATGACGGGTCATTGGGGGCCGCGTTCCGTCCGTCCATGAATCTCGATTATTTGCTTAGCTTTCCCGCTGGTATGGCACAGCACTGGATTTTCCGTCGGGAAGTGCTGGTTGAGGTCGGTGGCTTTAATCCAGATTATCCAGAGGCGTTAGAGTTTGAGTTGATTCTGCGTTTCGTAAATGTTGGCGGCTTGGCGGGAATAGGGCACGTTGACGAGCCGCTCTTGATTACATCGCCGCCAGCGCTGGTTAACGTTGAGGAAGAACAGCGAATTGTCATCCGGCACCTGCACGAGAGGGGATATAAAGGTGCGAGTATCGATTCTTCGCTGCCGGGGCGTTACTTAATAAACTATGGCCATGCTGATAAACCTTTGGTCAGTATTTTGATTTCGGTGGAAGATCAGCTCCCGATTTTGCTGCGTTGCGTTACAAGTGTTATGGAGAATACTCGTTACGCAAATTATGAAATTCTTTTGCTTGAAGATAGTAGAGCCTCTCGAGAAGTTCGGGAATGGCTGATCGGGATTGAATCGATGGCGGAGCAGCGCATCCGTGTACTGCGTTTTCCAGAGGAAGCCGGCCAAGACGCCATATGTAACCAG
>JAHJOS010000084.1 GCA_018820005.1 Alphaproteobacteria bacterium
CCAACCATCTCGATATCCACGCCATCGAGCAGGTCGAGGCCGGCCTGCGCGGCTATGACGGCGGCCTTCTCGTCGTCAGCCATGACACCGCGTTTCTCGAAGCGATTGGCATAAGCCGCACCGTCAGACTGGGAGAACCGCAACAATCGTCTGGATGAACGGATTCTGAACTTCGGGTTCAGTCCCGGTTCCGGCGGGGCCCGCTATCTCTCGTGACATCGGCAACAAGCGCTCGGAGGGAGCGCCGCCCAACAGGAGAGATAAAATGAAGCGCACCATCATCACCACCGCAATCGCCGCCATCATCGCCCTTTCGGCAGCCCCCACCATGGCCAACGATGTCTTCGTGCATCAGTTCGGTTTCGGCAATGCCGCTGGCGGCAGCCAGGGCGGCTGGGGCCACAAGCTGGGTGTGCATCAGACCGGCAACTGGAACACCGCCACGGGCCACCAGACCGGGGGCAACAATGTCGGCGCCATCGGCCAGCAGGGCAACAACAACTACGCCGATACCTGGCAGCAGGGCTGGAACAATGCCGCTGGCGTCGGCCAGTTCGGCGACAACCATACCGCCATCGTCACCCAGGACGGCAATGGCAACATCGCTGCCGGCGTGCAGGTGGGCAATGGCTGCAACGCCAATGTCGTCCAGGGCGGCTCGGGCAATGTCACCGCCTTCGTGCAGGCTTGCCCCTGATCCCGCCTTACCCCTCAGCGCATGGACGGGCAGCTGCCCGTCCGGCCCCACCATCTGATCAGCCACCAAGGAGGCATTGATGATGACCAAATTCGCGCGCAACAGCGCCCTCGCCCTGCCCCTGCTGCTCGGTATCGGCATGGCAGCAGCCGCCGCCACCAGCGGCATGGCCAATAGCCCTGCCGCTACCGTGCAATGCGGCGTCACCACCACGACTAACAATGGCATGCTCACCCTGGCCGGCACGATCCTGAGCCCCCGGGCGCTCAGCGGCAGCTACACTGTCGCCGTGCAGAGCAAAAGCAATGGCGGCTCGTCCAATCTTAGCCAAGGCGGCGCTTTCACCGTGGCCGCCAACCAGAGCACCACCATCGGCATCATGATGCTCAACGCCGATGCCCGTTACACCGTCAATTTCCAGATCACCGTCGATGGCAAGACCCAGCCGTGCGACGACACCCTGCCCATCGTCCGCTGACAGCCCTTCAGCGCCCGCAACCAGGCCCCGTCCCAACGGGGCCTTCTTGCCGTTCCGGCGACTTCTGCCGTGGACCGCGCTCATGAAATTTCTTGCTGAACGGATTCTGAATGCCCCGCTCCAGATCGGTTCAGGCGGCCTCCCCTAATGTGAAGTCATCGGCTGAAACACCTCAGCACCCCAACAGAACTCAACAGGAGAGACGCCATGACCACCACGTTCACCAAGACTGCCGCCGCCGCCCTTGCTGCCCTCGTCATTGGCGCCGCCAGCCTGACCAGCCCCGCCATGGCCGGCGGCCAGATCGCGTTCAGCTTTGCCCCGTCCGACCCCGACCAGCAGCAGGCGCTTGGCATGGGCCTGCAGATGGTCTCCATCTTCAAGGGCCTCTCCAGCACCGGTGCCAACGTCTCCCAGAACGGCCACTTCAATGGCGCCGGCTTCAACCAGACCGGCTCGGGCAACCACGGCCTGATCGTTCAGGAAGGCAATGGCCACCACGGCACCATCGAGCAGCATGGCAATGACAACAATTGCGGCCTGTTCCAGTTTGGCGAAAACACCAACGGCAGCTGCACCCAGTACGGCAACAATCAGTCGAGCGTCACCACCGTCTTCGGCTTCTGATCCCCAATTCGCCAGCTCCAGAAAAAACTTAGGCCCGCATCGCTGCGGGCCTTTATAATTCGGAAAATCGTCAATCAGACTATTCGTCGCGATAGACCTTTTCACGGCGCTCATGCAGTTCCTGGGCTTCCAGGCTCAGTGTGGCGATCGGGCGGGCATCGAGACGGGCGATCCCAATCGGGTCGCCGGTTTCTTCGCAATAGCCGTAGCTGCCGTCCTCGATACGCTTGAGAGCGGCGTCGATTTTGGAAATCAGCTTGCGCTGTCGATCACGCGTGCGCAGCTCAAGGGAACGATCACTTTCCGAACTGGCACGATCGGCCATATCCGGATGGTTCTGGTTCTCTTCCTGCAGGCTGTCGAGCGTTTCACGGCTCTCACGCAGAATATCGTCTTTCCAGGCATTCAGCTTGGCCCGGAAATAGTCCCGCTGGCGCGGGCTCATGAACGGCTCGTCATCGCTGGGCCGGTATTCGATTACTTCAACTCCCGAAGACATCAGCAGACTCAACTCCAATGCGCCCCTACGGCCGGTTATATATGCGCCTGAACGCACCCTCGCAAGCACACAAATGGGTACTGATTAATACGTGAATGTCCCAGCGCCCCAAGCCCATAGACCGGAGTCGGCAACAGTTTAATGAATGTGATCTAGCGAGACGGAAACCGCCCGAACTTTGCCAGCTCAACCTGAACCCGCAATTCGATGTCATCCAGAACTGCATCGAGCTCGGGGGTTGAGCGTTCCCTGAACTCGCTGAGCATTGCGCTCAATTTGTCGAGCCGGTCCGGACTGACCTGACCAACCAGAAGGTCGGCCTTGAAATCATCGAGCGTATCGAGAAGCGACCTGCCGCGGCGGACGGCTTTCTTTTTGCCTTCCAGCGGCCCCTCGACCCCTTGCAGCGCCAGAATGGCATCGATGCCCGCAGCCGACGCAACGGGTGCCGAGTGAGCCACCCGAGCAGGTTCATCCGAACCCGCTGGAATAAACGCAACACCGGACCCTGCCCGTCCCCCGGAACTGGACTTGCCGACACCTGACGTGCGTTTGGTCGTGTCTATGCGCAACAAAGGGACTCAAATGCAAAATTGGTTCTGTAGGCAAAATCTGCCGCAAGCCGTTAACGAAGCCTTAAGGCGCTCGGCAAGAATTGCTCGCCACTATGAAAGGCGAGCGCATATCACCCTCCAATTAGCAAGATAGCACTTTAAATTCAAATACATAGGAAGCCAGAAGGGAACTGGCACGGTTTTCGCAATGATATGTCCGATTGTTGCGCCATGGGGATGGCACGACACCAATTCGGGGACGAGCATGAACAAACCACTGCTGCAGGGGCTATTCGCAATAGTGCTGGGTGCCACGCTGGCACTACTGCCCATCAGCGACGCCATCGCCGCCTCCGCCCGCATCAAGGATATTGTCAATTTCGAAGGCGTGCGTGAAAACCAGCTGGTGGGTTACGGCCTGGTCGTCGGCCTCAATGGCACCGGCGACAGCCTCAACAACTCCCCATTCACCAAGCAGTCACTGCAGTCGATGCTCGAGCGACTGGGCGTCAACACCGCCGGCGAGAACGTCCGGACGGCCAATGTCGCCGCCGTCATGGTCACCGCCAACCTGCCGCCCTTCGGCACGCAGGGGTCGCGCATGGACGTCTCCGTATCTGCGCTCGGCGACAGCGACAGCCTTCAGGGCGGGACACTGCTCGTTACGCCCCTGCTCGGCGCCGATGGCGAAGTCTATGCCATTGCCCAGGGCTCGGTCTCTATCAATGGCTTCAAGGCTGAAGGCGACGCGGCCAGCATCATCTCCGGCGTTCCCACCACCGGGCGCATCTCATCGGGCGGCCTGATCGAGCGCGAAATCGACTTTCACCTCGGCTCGCAAACCTCGCTCCGTCTTGCATTGCGCAATCCTGACCTCACGACGGCACGGCGCATTGCCCTGGCCGTCAACGATTTCATCGGCGCTCCAACTGCGACCCCGGAGGACCCGGCAACCGTGCGGGTCACCCTGCCCCCTGGCTTCAACGGCAATATAGTGGACCTGCTCACCGACATCGAACAGCTGATGATCGAGACCGATCAGGTCGCCAAGATCGTTATCGATGAGAACTCCGGCATCATTGTCATGGGCAAGGATGTGCGCGTGTCCAGCGTCGCCGTCGCCCAGTCCAATCTGACCGTAACCATCGCCGAAAACCCCACAGTGGTGCAGCCGGCTCCGCTCAGCAACGGTCAGACGGCCACGCAGCCCAGCACCGCCCTCAATGCCAATCTCTCGTCCACTGCGCTTGCCGTGGTGCAGGAGTCAGTGACGCTGCAGGAATTGGTCGACGGCCTCAATGCCCTGGGCATTTCGCCCCGCGATCTCATCGCCATTCTGCAGGCCATCAAGGCCACGGGCGCCCTGCAGGCCGAAATCGAGGTGCTGTAATGCAACTGAACCCGACACAATCCAACAAGCCCGGCTCCAACCTCACCCCGGCGCAGATCGCCCGGGTGCAGAAACAGGCCGAAGAGTTCGAGGGCGTATTTCTCAATACCCTGACCAAGCAGATGTTCTCCAACCTCAAGACTGATGCCAGCGCCATGGGCGGCGGCTTCGGCGAAGAAACCTGGCGCTCCATGCAGGCCGAACAACTCGCCGGCACCATGTCGGAAAACGGCGGCCTGGGCATTGCCGAGCAGATGCTGCCCGACATGCTCACCCTGCAGGAAGCCGCCAACAAACAAAACGCACTCAAGCCGACTATCGGAGCCTATAAATGACCGCTGCAGCTCGCCTCGCCGCCCTCGACAGCCTGCCGGCCAATGAACTGTGCCAGATGGCTGAAGCGACCCTGGCCTCCCTGGTGGACGTCATGAACCAGGAAACAACGCTGCTGCGCGCCGGGCATTTGCGTCAGGCCAGCACGCTGACACCCGACAAAGCGCGGCTTGCCCAGGACTATGTGAGCCTGGCCCGCTCCGTGCAGCGGCAAGGCACGCGGTTGGCGCAACAGGCGCCGCAGGCGGTCGAACGCCTCAAGCGCGGCCACGAGCGTCTCGCAACGCAGATGGCTGAAAACCTCCGCGTCCTCGCGACAGCCCGCAACGTCACCGAAGATCTGCTGACCGATGTGGCCAAAATAGTTGGCCAGCAGAATCGGACCCAGGCCTATGGCCGATCAGGCACGATAGCATCAGACCCGGCAAATTCGGCACGCGGCATTGCCGTCAACAGAGCACTATAGATCGATACCATTTAAGTAAAATCTGCCAATTAGCTTCAAGTGATCTGAAACACCCGCGTCCCAATGCTATGCAATGGCATTCCGTGTTCGGAAGGAGCGCGTCATGATCACACCAGTAGTGCCCATTGCTGCATATTCGGGCGCAGCACAGATCAGCGAGTATCGCGACCGCAGCACGGCGGCCGTTCGCACGCTCTTGCCAACAAGCGTCACGGCGGCCCCGCAGACACCCAAGGCCGGCGACAAGGATAGTCTGGCTGGACAATCCAGGCCGCAACAGCAGCCGGAGACTGTTGAGCCCAGCAAGGACACCTCGTCCATGTTTGCCGCTGCGGTAATATCGGGGGCGCTCTCCCCCACGCCTCAGACCATGGAGGAGCTGATCATGCGCATTGGTTCGAGCACCATTCCTGAGGAATCCCAGGCGCGCCTGAAGGACCTCCTGGCCTGATCGTCGACAGGTAGCTCCCTGCACAAAATATTGGCAGCCATTCTATGCGACAGTTAATACTTCCTA
>JAHJOS010000668.1 GCA_018820005.1 Alphaproteobacteria bacterium
ATCTCGTTGCCCTGGCCCGCGGTGCGCTCGAAGACCCCAACTGGCCCATCCATGCCCACCACGCGCTGGATGGTGGTGGCGACGCCTACAACCTCTGGCCCATCCAGGCCCGTGCCCGCATGAAGGACAAGGATCGCGCGCTCGGCTTGCGCTCCTGAACGCATTTGGTCGAACTGGGATAGGGGCTTAGGTCTGAATCTGTACAATGCCCCCTTTCCTCTTGGGCCTGCCGTAACCTTGGGGTCCGCTTTCACCGCCCTGGGTTAGATTCCGGCGTCGAAATTAACACTTCGGCGTCGCACGTCGTGCCTACCCTCCCGCCAGATTCAACAGGGACGGGTTAGCCCGCACAAGACATGAACAAGTCCGCATTGGGACTGATTGCCCTCACCATAGCAGCGACGCTGCCCGGTGCTGCGTGGGCCGACGACTGGCAGGTTGCCAAGCTCCGCGGCGCTGCGGCCGAACTGGTTGATGGCAGCTGGCGACCGATTCACCGTGGCGACGTCATCTCCGATGATCGGGCGGTACAAACACTTGACGGTGGCAGGCTGTCGCTGCGACGCGGCAGGGAGACCATCGACCTCGGTCCGAACACGGCTATCAGGATCAAGGACCGCGACGGCCAGCAGTACACCACCGTGAACCAGTATTTCGGTACGGTCGAAGTCGAAGCGGAAGTGCGCGACGTCAAGCATTTCGCAGTGGTCACACCGATGCTGGCCGCCGTGGTCAAGGGGACGCGTTTCACCGTCACGTCAGGCGAGCACTCTGCAGGGGTGAGCGTTCAGCGCGGCCAGGTCGCCGTCGAGGACAGCGACACCGGTCAGTCTGTGCTGCTCGCCAAGGACCAGTCGGCCACGACGACCGATGAGGGCGGCCCGCTTGAAGTGTCCGGCGATGGCGACCTGCCAAAGGTGTTCAACGCACAGGGCAAGGAAATCGCGATCGGCAAGGCATCCGCGCCTGGCCAGCTCAAGAAATCGGGTACATCCAACGCCGCAACGGGCAAGGGCGTTGCCGGCACCAGCAACGCTGGCGGAAACAGCAACGGCAATGGTAACTCCGGTTCCAGCAACGCTGGCGGTAACGCCGGTTCCAGCAACGCTGGCGGCAATGGCAACGGCAACTCCGGTTCCGGCAACGCTGGTGGCAAGGACAAGTAGTCGACCTTACGATCTTGTGCTTTCCGCATCACACCGCGTCGGCGCCATCGCGCCGGCGCGTCTGAATTTCACCGTATTCCCCCCGTCAGCCTTGTGCACGAGATGCGTCGCTCCCATCTCCGACCGAACACGCTGAGGGAAAACAGTCATGACCAGCAAAGCCGCCTTGTTCGCACTTCTGGCCATCTGGGGGGTCGGCGCATGTATTCAGGCTCCGGCTTTCGCCGAGGACGCAACCAGTTCCGAGGTAAAAACCGATCAGTCGCCGCTCAAGCGCAGCTTCACCAATCGCGTCTGGGTCCAGGCTGATTCGTCCGATCTGCCGGGCGTGATGAAGATATTCCTCTCCGACGGCACGCTGGTTCAGGATTCCTGCTGGGAAACGCACCGTCTCTCCAAATGGTCGATGATCGGCGAGGCCGACCTCACCTGGAATGAGGATGGCATGGACATCTCCGCCTCCATCGTCTCGGTCAGCAGCAATGCCCTGCACCTGCAGGTTCAGGTCGGCAAGGAACGCATCGACGAGCACTTCACTTCGGCCGCTGTTCCCTTCCTCTGCCCGGACATGCCCAAAGCCTGACCCGTCATTTCGGATCGCGCCGCACCAGGCTGCCCGAAATGATCAGCTTGGCGGGCCGCCCGCGACGCCCGCCTATCGCCCCGAGGACCACCGGCCCGCCGCCGATCGGCTCGAAGACAAAGTGCTCGGGCTCCTTGCCTGGCGCTTTCGGTTCGCTCACCAGCTTGATGGCCGCTGTCAGATCGCCGGTCAGCGACAGCTCTGCGCCCCGGCGCAGGGTGATGGATTTGTCGGTCATTGGGTCACTCCTTGCATGCTGACGGCCTCGTAGCCGATCACGACCGGTCGCGCGTGCTCTTCGGTGAAAGATACCTTGTTGGTGCTGATCGCGCTGATGGCGACCGAAACCGCCCCGCCGCTATCGGCACTGGTTTTTGCCGTGGCCATCAGGCTGGCCAGCGCCTTGATCATTTCCGGGTTCTCGGCGGAGATCGCCTGATCGATCTGCTCCTGCGTCACTGTCGGCACCGACGCGGCAGTCTTGCCCTCCTCCAGCGCCGAGGCAGCGGCGGCGGCCAGTTGCGCGTCGTTGAAGGTGTAGGTGATCTTCTTGGCGAAATAGACTTGGTCACCATCATCACTCCGGCCGCCTTGACGCTGCCCGGCTCGTC
>JAHJOS010000669.1 GCA_018820005.1 Alphaproteobacteria bacterium
AGCGGCGACACCGGCTTGAACAATTGCACCAGCGGATTGAGCGCCCCGTTGAACGATCGGCTGAGCCCCGAGGCAATGCCGAGGGGCACGGCGATGATGGTGGCAATGGCAAAGCCAAGGCCCACGGTTTTGAGCGAGGTCAGGATCTGGTCAAGAAAGGTTGGCTTGCCGGTATAGGCGCGATCCCTGACCTCGTCGGACTTCCCCTCGGCCACCAGCGCAGCATTGCGCTCGTCCTGTTTGGCGAGGAATTCGGCTTCCTTGCCGCGCTCGGCGACATGGTCCTGCCAGAGCGAGCCGGCCTGTTCCCATACCTGGGCCGGGCCCGGAATGGCGCCCAGCGAGGTCTGCACCTGCGGGGCCAGCGTGCCCCAGGCCAGCAGGAACACCGCAATGCCCAGTAACGGAAACAGCAGGCGGTCACGCAACTCACCCAGCTGCTCGCGCGGGTTGTCGCCGGCAGCAATCTTGAGCAGGGGCGTCAGCCAGCCCAGGCCCAGCGCATCGAGCCAGCTCGCGGCCCGGTTGATCGTGGTGAACAGTCTCTGGCGCCGTTCGCTGATGATGCGGATTTTGGGAGAGAGGTCGCTTGCAATGCTCATCGGTGCGGTCCTGTGCAGGGAGAGTTTGTGGCCGCCAGCGCGGCGGCCACCGGGATGCGGGCGAACGCTATTGCGCGCTGACGATGTCGGAGCCGACCACTGTCTCGCCGGTTTTGAGGCCAATCGTGAGGCTGTCGATATAGGCGTTGGGGGTGCGGCCGTCGTAGCTGATGCCATCGATGAAATCGGCCGTGGCAGGCTTATAGCCATCGGTGTCCCACGGGACATCGGCTTTCTCGATGAGGCCCTCGTCGACCAGCGCCTGGGCAGCCTTGAGGTAGATGTCGGGGCGATAGACCGATTTGGCGACTTCGTCATACCAGCTGTCGGGCTTGTCGTCGGCGATCTGGCCCCAGCGGCGCATCTGGGTCAGGTACCAGATGGCGTCGGAGTAGTAGGGGTAGGTCGCAAAGTACCGATAGAACACGTTGAAGTCGGGCACGGAGCGCTTGTCGCCCGGCTCATATTCGAAAGTGCCGGTCATCGAATTGGCGATAACGGCGGCGTCTGCCCCGACATAGTCGGACCGTGCCAGGATCTCGACAGCCTCGGCGCGGTTGGCGTTGTCGTTTTCGTCCAGCCATTTGGCCGCGCGGATCAGCGCCTTGGTGATGGCGATTGTGGTGTTGGGGTTGGTCTCGGCGAAGGCCTCGGTGATACCAAACACTTTCTCGGGGTTGTTCTTCCAGATTTCGTAATCGGTGATGACAGGCACGCCGATCTTCTTGAACACCGCAGCCTGGTTCCACGGCTCGCCCACGTCGTAGCCATCAATCGTGCCGGCCTCCATGGTCGAGGGCATTTGTGGTGGCGGCGTCACCGACAGGAAAGCCTGCGCACTGATCTGCCCGGAGGCATCTTCGGGGGAATAGAAGCCGGGATTGATGCCACCAGCGGCCAGCCAGTAGCGCAGCTCGTAATTATGGGTGGAGACGGGGAACACCATGCCCATGTTGAACGGGCGGCCTTGGGCGGCATAGGCGTCGAGCACTGGTTTGAGGGTGGCCGCGGAAATCGGGTGCTGCGGCTTGCCATCAGCATCAAGCGGCACGCCGGGCTTCATCATATCCCACACGGCGTTGGACACCGTGATGCCATTGCCATTGAGATCCATCGAGAACGGCGTGATGATTTTGGCAGCGGTGCCATAGCCCAAGGTGGCCGCCAGCGGCTGGCCGGCCAGCATGTGCGCGCCATCGAGTTCGCCCGTGATGACGCCGTCGAGCAGAACTTTCCAGTTGGCCTGCGGGATCAGGGTGACGAACAGGCCCTCGTCTTCGAAATAGCCCTTCTCATAGGCGACCGCGAGCGGCGCCATGTCGGTGAGTTTGATGAAGCCGAACTTGAGTTCGTCCTTTTCCAGTTCCAGCTTGGCGGCTGCAGCAGGGCCAATCAATGCGGAAGCAGCGAACAGGCCCAGGGCCAGCGATCTCAGCACCGTTCGTCTTGGGTAGGCGATCGAGGGTTTTCCGACAGAGGCCTGCGTCATCAAGTTCTCCTTTGCACCGAGACCGAGGTGACCCTGAGAACGCCCTGCAAAACAAAAAAGCCGCCAACTGACAGACACCGAGCGAATGCTCGACATCAGACCAGTTGGCGGCTTTGCCATGTAGGGCGCCCGTCAGTGGACACCAATATTTGCGAGCGCCTTATGAGCAACTCACCTCAGCGACAACAATGCACGAAGCGTGCCAAACGCGCGGCGGCGTAGAAAAATATGAAAAAACAGTAGCTTGGCGGCTTCTGGCGAATGTCCCGCACGGGGCGGCGGTACAGGAGTTCGGCCCAAAAAGGCAGCAGATGCAAAATCTTTAAGCACAGCCCGAAATTGAATCAGCCCAGATCGCGCTGGCTCTCGATGTAGTTCTCCAGCTGCGACGGGTCGAAATTGCGATCGTCAAAGAAGCCCTCGGGCCCCATGGCCAACCCGTCAACGCTCCGCGCTGGGAGTGTCTGCTCAAGTCGGGCATTGTCCGCTGGAAGGGCCACCCCAAGCGGGGCCAGCGCCGCCCGATAAAGGTCGGGGCGGAATGTCGCCGCGGCCCGGCTGGCCAGGGCGGGCGAAAAGCCGACTTCACCCCAGCGCACCATCTGGGAATAGAACCACAGCGCGTGGCTCTGCCAGGGGAAATTGGCCGCATGGGCAAAGGGCACGTAGAAATCCGGCACGGCCGCGATCTGCCCGCCACCGATATCGAGTCGTCCGTCCAGCGCGCGCTGCACCAGTTCGGCCGGCTGGCCCAGATAGGCCGGAGCCGACATAATGTCGGCGATTTCGGCGTGGTTGGCGGGCTCGCCGCACCAGATCGCGGCAAAGTGCATGGCGCGGATCAGTGCGGCCAGCGTCTCCGGATTGTCCTGCGCCCAGGCAGCGCGCATCCCCAGCACCTTGTCCGGGCTGGAGCGCCAGATCGCGGCCTTGACCGTAGCGATGCGGGCACCCTTTGTGGCAACGCCCACACTGTTCCATGGTTCGCCCACGCAATAGCCATCAATACCGCCTGAGCCAAGCGCATCGGGCAGCAAGGGGGGCGGCAGAACCACGATCTCCACGTCACGATCGGGCCGTATGCCGCTGGCGGCCATCCAGTAGCGCAACTCATAATTGTGCGACGAACTCTGGTGCACGACGCCAAAGCGCAGCTTGCGCGCCGACGCGCCAACCACCTTGGCAAGCGCCTGTCCGGTGCCCAGTGCATCCAGATTGCCAGGCGCGCCAGCCTCGCGCATGGCCGACCACAAATCGTCGCTGACGGTGATCGCGTTATTGCCCAGGCCCAGCACCATGGGGGTAATCATGTCGGCGGCGAGCGGATTGAGCCCCAGCGTGGCGGCCAGCGGCATTGGTGCCAGCATCTGGGCGATATCGAAATGACCAACGGCAGCACGATCGCGGATATTGGCCCACGACGTTTCGCGCACCAGCTGCAGCTCGATCCCCTGGGCCTGGGCAAAGCCTTTTTCGCGCGCCAGCACCAGCAGAACGCTATCGAGCAAGGGCAAAAAACCGGCCGTGATATGGGTGAGCGCTGTCATGGCAATTCCTATGGCCCCAACAAATCTGCGGCGGTGATCAGACTTTGGGCAATATCGACCATGCGCCGGTTCTGGTTCATCGCGGTGGTGCGCAAGAGGGAATAGGCATCGGCCTCCGAGAGCCCCCTGGTGCGCATGATGATGGCTTTGGCCTGGTCGATCAGCTTGCGATCCTCCAGTTCCGATCGCGCCTGTTCCAGCTCGCGGCGCAGGCGCGCAAAGGCGTTGAAGCGCGAAATAGCCATATCCATGATTGGTTTGACGCGCTCTTTCTTGAGCCCATCCACCACATAGGCAGAGACGCCCGCCGCGACGGCCTTTTCGATCATCACCCCATCGGAGCGATCCACGAACATGGCGATGGGCCGCTCAATCGCGCGCGAGAGCGAGAAGAAATGCTCCAGCATGTCGCGCTTGGGGTTTTCCAGATCGATGACGAACACATCAGGCATCGTCTCCTTGATGGTGCGACCGACCTCGTTGACATCGTGGATCACCGCCACATGCGTGTGCCCCGCCTCGCGCAGCCCATCCTCGATGATGGTAGCGCGGATGCGGTTCTCGTCGATAATCAGGATAGACAGTTCAGCGTTGCTCATCTGTCGGGCACTAATGCCACTGCTCACAAAAAGCGCAAGGGCCGAAAATGCACGGATCGAATGCACATGGGGATAGCCTACTGCCCCATTCATGAGACGACAGCCAGGCCGCTAACCTTGGAATTGTCACAGCGGGCACTGGGTCGAGTGCGTTACCCCACGTCGGGAAAGCCGCAAAAAGCGGGCCTAGACAAGCTGATATGAGATCGCGTCGAAAGCCAGATCCGGAGCGTGCTGGAAGCCTGACACCAGCAAGCTGTTCAACGCATCGTCCAGGCAGCGCAAAGGTGGGAGCTTGGTCAATCACCCCCATAAGGGCCGACGCGAGAGCCATTCGCCCGCGTCGGCCTGATTGTCTGGTCCTGGTGTTGGCGCGACCTTACTTCTTCAAGGCTTCCAGCAGCGTATCGACGATCTCGTTGCCGGCGCGTTCGCGCACCATGTCAACCACACCTGTGGTCTTGTCCTGGAACTGCGCCAGTTCTTCGGGTGTCAGGTCAATGATGGTCATATGGGTTTCCAGCTCGGCGCGCTGGCTGTCCTGCAGCTCGGCCTGCACGTCCCATTCGTACTTGGTGGCAACATCAAAGCTCTCGTCCACAGCTTTCTGCAGGTCTTCGGGCAGGCTGTTGTACCAGCTCAAGCTCACAGCATTCACATTGGCCAGCAGGATGTGGTTGGTGTTGATCAGATATTTCTGCACTTCGTAGAAGCGCTGGCTCAGGATGTGCCCATAGGGATTTTCCTGTGCATCGACCACGCCCTGCTGCAGCGCACCATAGAGTTCGGTGAAGGCGATCGGGGTCGGCGATGCGCCCAGATCACGCCAGATCGCGATATGGATCGGGTTTTCCTGCACGCGGACACGCAGACCGGCCGCAGCGATGTCGGCTGGGCTATGTACCTCGGTGTCCTTGGTGGTCAAATTGCGGAAGCCGCCATCCATAATGCCCATGAACTTGAGGCCCTTGGCCTCCATTGCTGCGCTGATGGCGTCGGCCAGCGCGCCTTCGTTGAGCAGCGCATAGCGGGCATCCTTGTCCGCCGGCATCACGTAGGGGATGTCGAACACGGCAAGCTCGGGCACGAACTGCACGGCAGCCGAGCTCGACATGGGGGCAAACTGGATGTCGCCGAAGATCGCGCTTTCCATGGTCTCACGGTCGCCGCCCAGCGCGCCGCCGCCCTGGTCGACCACGTCGATGCGGCCATTGCTGCGCTGCTCGATCTCTGTCTCGAGGCGCTGAAACGCCTGGTAGATCGGATGCTTGGTGTCCGACAGCGTATGGGCCATGATCATGGTGTAGTCCTGCGCCACGGCAGGCATAGCGAAAGCCAGTGTCGACAGCAGGGTACCGCTGGTCAGAAGTGTGGAAATACGCAAGGTCTCTCTCCCCTTTTTGGATTGCGTTTGAGTTGGAATGGACGGCCTAGAACATCGACGGCAGCCACAGCGCAACGGCCGGGACATAGGTGACAATGGCCAGGCCTATGATCAGCAAGGTCAACGGGATGGGTAGTCCCTTGCAGATTTCGACGAGACCCAGCTTGGTCAGCTGGGTGGCGATGAAGATATTTGCGCCCACTGGCGGGGTGACGAACCCAATGGCCAGGTTGACGGTCATGATGATGCCGAAGTGGATCGGGTCCACGCCATACATCAGCATCACCGGCAGCAGGATCGGCGTCAGCACGATGATGGCAGCCAGGGTTTCCATCACCATGCCCACCAGCAGCAGGATGGCGTTGACCAGCAACAGCAGCATCAGCGGGTCGTGCACAATGGTGGAGACAAAATTGCCCAGCATGGCCGGCACACCCAGAAGGTTCAGCACCCGCCCTAGCGCCGCGCCGGTCCCTGTGATGATCAGGATGGGGGCAATGGTCAGCGCCGTGCGGCCCACCACGCGGATGAGGTCCGGAAAGGTCAGCTCCCGGAAAACGAACAGCGAGACGAAGGCGCTATAGGCCACGGCGATTGCAGCCGCCTCGGTCGGCGTGAATATCCCACTGTAGATGCCGCCCAGCACCACCACTGGCGCGAGCAATGCCCAAAAACTGCTGCGAATGGCCTGCATGAACGGGATATCGCCCGCAGTCGTACGGATCTTGTGCTTGTTGCGCGTGCCATACCAATAGGCATAGCCCATCAGCAGACTGCCGATGACAGCCGCTGGGCCGATGCCGGCCAGGAACAGCTCACTCACCGACACATTGGCGGCCATGCCGTAGATGATCATGGGGATCGACGGCGGCACGATCACGCCCAGCGTGCCCGATGTCACCACCAGCACCGTCGCGAAGCGCTTCTCATAGCCGTTCGATGTCAGCAGCGGGATGGCCATGGCGCCAATGGCGGCCACTGTCGCCGGCGATGAACCCGAGATGGCGCCAAACAACATGCAAGCCGCCACAGTGGAAATCGCCAGGCCGCCGTTGAGGCGCCCGAGCAGCGCATCGGCAAAATTGAACAGCCGGCGCGCTAGTCCGCCTGCGGTCATGATGTCGCCCGCCACCATGAAAAGGGGCACCGCCAGGAGCGGGAAGGAATCCAGCGCCGTGACAATGGTACGGATCACCTGGCTGGGATTGACCGGAGCCCCCAGCCAACCGGGAACAAAAGAAGCAAGCCCGATCGATATGGCGATCGGAATCGTCAGGAACAGCAGGACGATAAAGGAGCCGAGTGCGAGCGCCGGATACATCAGCGACCTGCCTTTTCTTGCGATTCACTAGGGATGATGGGGGTCTCTGCGGCTTCGGGTTCAGGCATTACGACGCCGTAGCGCATCTGCAGATAGATCTGTTGGATGGCGCGCAGAATGGACGCCGCCGCGCCCACGGGCAGCGCCAGGTACACCCACCAGATCGGGATTTCGAGCGAAGGCGACAGCTGGTTCATCTGCTGCACGCGCTGCACGAAGGGCAGCGAATAGACGATGATCACAATGCTGAACACGATAATGCCGGCCATCGAGATCAGTCGAAACAGACCGATGGACCGTGGCCCGAACAGGACCGGCGCGAAATCCACCACGATGTGCCGGGATTCCCGCACGGCCAGGCTGGTGCCGATCATTGTGCACCACACCAGCAGATAGCGCGCCAGTTCCTCTGCCCAAACGAGCGGAGCGTTGACGAAGTAGCGCATGAAAACCTGCACCACCAGCACCACTGAAATGGTGACAAGAATGGCCGTGAGCAGGTATTTCTCGCTCTTTTGGTCGATGAAATTCAGAACCGGCATGGTCCGTGCCTCATTCTTTTAGAGGAGGTTGCGTGGGGTGCGCCCATCAAGCGCGTCGATCACGGCCTGCGCCGTGAGCACGCCGATGCTGCTGTAGGTTTCGTAGGTCTCGGCCGCCGTGTGCGGTGTTGTGACAATGCCTGCCGTCTGAAACAGCGGATTGTCGGCGCTGGTCGGTTCGCGCTCATAGACGTCGATCGCCGCGCCGCGCAGCTTGCCACCGTCGAGCGCCGATTTGAGCGCGGCCTCATCCACCAGCGCGCCGCGCGCTGTGTTGATGAAATAGGCACCGTCCTTCATGCGGCCGAAGGTCTCAGCGTTCATATATCGGCGCGTTTCGGGCAGGCTCGGCAGCATGGTGCACACGATATCGGACAGCTCCAATACTGCCTCGGCCGCCACCATCTCCACGTTCAGCGCCGTCGCGGCTGCTGCATTGGGAAATTTGTCATAGGCGATGACCCGAACCTCGAAGCCGCTGAGCTTCTTGGCGATTTTCTGGGCGATATTGCCAAAGCCAAGGATGCCCACCGTGCGCCCCACCAGCTCTTCACCGACGTAGCGATCCCAACCACCCTTGCGCGTTGATGCATGCAGTTCGGGAATGCCGCGCATAGCGGCGATGATCAGGCCGATCGTGAGTTCTGCCACGGCATTGGCATTGCCGCCCGCCGCGTTGGTGACCTTGATGTCGCGGGCACGCGCCGCTTCGATGTCGATATTGTCCACGCCAACGCCAAAGCGCGAAATCACCTTGAGCTGCGGCGCCTGGGCGAATACCGCCTCGTTCCAGCTGTCGACACCGGCGACCACCGCGTCGACATCGCCCACGCGCTTGGACAGCTCTTCAAAAGTCATCGGTCGGCCAAAATCATTCTCGATGACACGGCAGTCATGGGCCTCGAGCAGGGCTTTGCCCTCGCTGCAAAGGCGCGAGTAATTGGTGGCTGTTACCAGAACGGTGCGGGTCAAAGTCGCCTCCTCAGACAAATCAGGGTTGGGCGGGCAGGATGATCATCCTGCCCTCGCCCATTCACTCCAGACCGATCAGGTCCTTGCAGCGCGCGGCCAGGCTCTGCATCTGCGCCACCGTGGTGGGGAAATGCAGCGCGTCATAGCTGCCGATAGGGCGGCTGCGGCAGATGCGGCTTTCGAAGGTGCCGATTTGCTTGTGGTAATCCTTGGCGTTCACCGGGTAGTCGAGATATTCCGAAAGCGCGCCCAGGGTCAGGATTTCCGACAGAATCTCTGCCTTTTCCGGCGCGTCGCGCCAGTTCTCGACCAGCCAGACATAAAGCGCGGGGTGGAAATTGGCCATCACGCCGGAATAGCCATGGCCACCGGCCTTGAGCGTATCGAGCAAAGTCTGGGCATTGGCATTGAGCAGGTGCACCCGGCTGCCTTCGATCAGCTTGATGCGGCGACGGATGGTATCGATATTGCAGCACGTATCCTTGACGAAGGTGAAGCGATCCGACTTTGCGCACCATTCCACAGCGGCGTCCGAGAGCAGACGCTTGTAGGGGTGGGGGCATTCGTAGACGCCCATGGTCGTCGGCGCTGGCACAGCTTCAGTCAACCGCTGCAACCATTCCAGAGCCATCTCGTCGGACTGGTCAGCTGTCGCCAGCCGGTTGGAAATCAGAATAACGCTGTCCACGCCGGTATCGTTGATGGCAGCAATCTGCTCGAGCTGATGGGCGAAGGTGTTGCCAGTGTGACCCGAAGCCACCACCGGCACGCGACCATCGGCGTAATCAACGATGAAGCGCGTCAGCTCCACCGATTCCTTGTCCGACAAGAAGAACATTTCACTCGATTGGCAATTGGCGAACAGCCCGTGCACGCCATTGGTCACATACCAGTCGATCAGCCGCTCCAGCGACCGCCAATCGATTTCCAAATTGTCCCGGAATGGGGTCAGCATCACCGGCCAGATGCCGGAGTGGCGGTCGAGTTTGGAAGCAGGAGCAGTCAAGGGATGTAACCTCTTTATCGTCAGAACCAGCGCTTGCGCGCGTCGTTGCCAGAACCGACCGGAACCCGGCCTACCATGCTTGAGGTGAGTGAATCCGCGCCCGGAAATGGGCAAAACCCACGCCGAACAACCAGGCCAAATAATCTGCTCACACAAGTTAGCTATGGTGTTAGCGCAAATCATGCGCCTTGCGCAAGAGGGGGGTGCGCTTGATGCATCGCTTAAAAATCGCATGCGCTCTGAGCTCTAACGCGAGTTGCTAAGCGGTGATGTGGGGCCTACTAGTTTGACCGGCCCGCCCCCGATGTTGAACTCTGTCGGCCAGACACAGCCCATCCGCAGCAAGAAGGATTTCAGATTTCCCAATGCCCAAGACGATCAAGGAAATCGCACAGGACACAGGGTACTCGCGGACAACAGTAACGCTGGTGATTAATGGCAAGGCCGACGAATACCGCATCAGTCCGAAGGCGCGCGCTGTTATCGAGAATTACATTGGCGAGCATGGCTACCGCTACAATCAGGCGGCACGCAGCCTGAAGCTTGCGCGCAGCAATACGATAGCGCTGATCGTTCCAGACATCGCCAACGCATTCTTTGCCAGGGTAACGGCGGAGCTTGAGCGTCTCTGCCGGGCCGAGGGGCTTGTGCTGGTCACCACCTCGTCCGGCGAAAACCCACTGGTGGAGCGACAGGCCCTCGAAAATTTTGTCGCCAGGGGAATCGACGGAATTGTCCTGACGCCCTGCGAACCGCGCCGCCGACTACCCTCGAGCAGCAGCAGACCAGGTCCGCCGGTAGTCCTCATCGATCGCCGCTTCGACGGCGACGAGGGGTATTTCATCAGTTCAAATCACTTCGAAAGCGCGCAAACACTGACGCGTGCAATGATCGAGGGCGGCGCCGGCGCCATTTCGTTTCTGACCGGCAGTCAATCCAATCCGACGACGCTGCAGCGCATCAGCGGCTTTCGAGATGCCATCTCCGACCAGCCCGACGCGGCGCGACATTTCGCGGTCCGATCAATCGACACCGACACCGAGGAGGGCGGACGGCGCCTCATGGGGGATCTGCTCGATTCGGGCACTGGTCTGACAAGCGGCCTGATTTTTGGCTCACTGCTGATATTCAACGGCGCCATGCGCGAAATTCGGGCACGATATGGTGCCATCCCGACGGACTTGATGGCCGGAACATTCGCCTATTCCGAAGTTCTCGATTACATGCCCAACCCGGTTTATGTCGTCCGGCAGAATGAACGCGCTATTGCCAGGCACGCCTTCGAAAGCCTGCTGTGCCTGATGCAAAAGCAGCCGCTGGCGCCCTCACATATCTTTGTGGCCACCGAACTGCTGCATTTCGGAAGTCACCAGAGTGTCACTGAGTGAGGCGCAGCCCGTCGTTTTGATCGAAATACGATGCGTTGGCGAGATCGAGGCCGAGCGTGATTATGTCCCCGACCTGACCGGCGAAATCGCCCGACACCCGCACGCTCATCAGAGTGTCCCCGACCGTGCACCAGATCACCGTTTCGGGACCCATGGCGTCGATGACGCTGACCGTCGCCTCGACTTCAGGCAGTCCGGTATTGCTTCCCACCGTGATCTGCTCAGGTCGCAAACCAGCGACGACGTCGCGTTCCGCGCCCGAAAAGGCCCTGCCCGACAGATCGAACTCAACCATGCTCGACCGGAATTTGACGCCGTCGCCGCTGGCGACCCAGGACCCACTAAGAAGGTTCATCGCGGGTGA
The DNA here is from genome assembly GCA_018820005.1 of Alphaproteobacteria bacterium. GTDB lineage: Bacteria > Pseudomonadota > Alphaproteobacteria > Rhizobiales > Devosiaceae > Devosia. The sequence continues at coordinate 11,215 of JAHJOS010000669.1, forward strand.
GCCGATGAAGCCGGCGACGAAGAGATTGGCTGGACGCTGGTAGATTTCGCGGGGTGTGGCCAGTTGCTGGATCACGCCGTCGCGCATGATGGCGATGCGATTGGCCAGCGTCATTGCCTCCACCTGATCGTGGGTCACATAGATCATGGTCGAAGCCAGCTCGTGGTGGAGCTTTTTGATTTCGACCCGCAGTTCGGTGCGCAGCTTGGCGTCGAGGTTCGACAGCGGCTCGTCGAAAAGGAAAATATCAACATCGCGCACCAGCGCCCGCCCGATCGCCACGCGCTGACGCTGGCCGCCCGAGAGTTCGGACGGACGGCGCTTGAGATAGGGATCGAGTTGCAAAATGCCCGAGGCCCGCGCGACGCGCCTGGCGATCTCGTCCTTGGCAACGCCCGCCACGTGGAGACCAAAGCTGAGGTTCTTTTCCACGTTCATATTGGGATAGAGCGCATAGGACTGGAACACCATGCCAATGCCTCGATCCTTGGGATCGGCCCAGGTGACGTTGCGCTCGCCGATCCAGATTTCACCCTTTGCCAGTTCGGTCAGCCCGGCAATGGCATTGAGCAAGGTGGATTTGCCGCAGCCCGATGGCCCCAGCAGCACTAGAAATTCGCCCGGCGCGATTTCAAGATTAAGGTCTCTAACGATCGAGGTCGCGCCATAGCCGATATCGACCGAACGCAAGGAAACTGGGACGGGCATAAAGATCAACCTTTAACGGAGCCGGCAGTGATGCCGCGGACGAACCAACGCCCGGAAACGAAGTAGGCAACCAGCGGCACAAGCGCCGTCAGCACCGTGGCAGCCATATGCACATTGTGTTCGCGCTGGCCGGTGGTGGTGGTGACGATGTTGTTGAGCTGCAC